>CAYROI010000023.1:4523-7355 GCA_964425835.1 uncultured Methylococcaceae bacterium | reverse complement strand
AGGGCGTCTTTTAAGGTTTTTGAACCTGATTCAACCGCAACAACTTTTGCCCCTAGTAACTTCATTCGATAAACATTGAGTGCTTGACGCTTTACATCCACAGCACCCATATAAACCACACATTCTAACCCTAAACGCGCGGCAACCGTTGCTGTTGCGACCCCATGTTGACCTGCGCCCGTTTCTGCAATAAGTCGGGTTTTCCCCATCCGTTTTGCTAACAAAGCTTGTCCGATGGTGTTATTAACTTTATGTGCGCCTGTATGGTTTAAATCTTCACGCTTTAAATAAATTTGCGCCCCGCCTAAAGCCTTTGACCAACGTTTGGCATGATAAAGTGGGGATGGGCGACCGACATAATGTTGTAAGTCGGCATCTAATTCAGCAATAAAATCAGGATCATCTAAATAATGTTGATAGGCGGCATTTAATTCTTTTATTGGCTCTATTAAGGTTTCAGCGACAAACAAGCCGCCATAAGGGCCAAAATGTCCGCGTTCATCTGGCATCGTATATTTTTCAGTCATTATGTTTGATTACTTTGATTAACTTCTTTAATAAAAGCGGTCATTTTAGCCCGCTCTTTGATCCCTTTTTTAATTTCTACGCCACTACTGACATCTAATGCGTAAGGATTGACTTTTATAATGGCTTGTTTTACATTTTTAGCGTTTAATCCCCCCGCTAAGATAATGGGTAAACTACATGGTTTAGGAATCAAGTCCCAGTCAAAGCGTTTACCTGTTCCCCCTTTGGCTTGAGGGTGATAAGCATCTAATAATAAAGCACTTGCATCGTGATAATCAATGGCAAGTTGTTTGATATTCGTTGTTTCCCGTATTGAGAGTGCTTTAATATAAGGTTTGTTATATAAGCGGCACGCCTGCGGGTTTTCATGTCCGTGAAACTGGAGACAATCAATCGCAATATTATTTAATACGTGGTTTATTCTTCTCTCGGTTTCATCAACAAATAAGGCAACAACGGTCGTAAAAGCAGGTAATGCCGCAACAATTTTTTTGGCCTGATCAAGTGAGACGTTTCTAGGGCTTGGCGGATAAAAAACTAATCCAATAGCGTCGACGCCTAGATTTGCGGCGTAAACCGCTTCATTGACTGTGGTAAATCCGCAGATTTTAACACGAGTACGCATTGCTTAAATCACTTCATTTATTAAGTATAAGGGCAACTAGGATACCATAAAATTTAAGGGCTGTTGAGTGGTATATTAAGCCTGAACAGATAAAACTTTCGCTATTTTAATAGGCTTTTATGCTAAATTATTTAGAGGCATTCAATGAAAAAACTTCTTCACAAATAAGGGGGGTATAAAATTCTAAGGAAAGTTCCCGTTTTTTTAAGCTACCGACCTATTAACAGCAACTATAATTCTATATAGCTGTTTTTTAGAGAATAGAAATTTTTATTGAATCGCCAACATTTTAAAATAATCATTATGATAAATTATATTATCCGTCGTTTTTTATATGCTTTTCCCTTATTAATGGGGGTTAATATTTTAACGTTTATACTGTTTTTTATTGTTAATAGTCCCGATGATATGGCACGAATGCAACTTGGACAGAAACATGTCACACAACAAGCCGTTGATAATTGGAAACAGCAACGCGGATATGACCTACCTTTGTTATGGAATACTAATGCTAATAATCCAGTTACTGAAACTATTTTTTATCAAAAGTCTATAGGACTATTTGTATTTGATTTCGGTATTTCAGATAGTGGGCGTAATATTGGTAGCGATATTAAACAAAGGATGTGGCCGAGCTTGGCTATTGCTTTGCCTTCTTTAATTGTTGGTTTATTAGTTAATATATCTGTTGCTTTACTGATGGTATTATTTAGAAATAGTTATATTGAATTGAGTAGTATTATTTTATGTGTGATGTTAATGTCGATTTCTTCCCTTTTTTATATTATTGGCGGACAATTTTTAGTGGGTAAATTATTGCGACTTGTTCCTATCTCAGGTTATGACACAGGACTTGATGCGATTAAATTTTTAATTTTACCTGTGTTAATTGCCGTTATCTCAGGAATTGGGTCAGGGGCTAGATGGTATCGGACTTTATTTTTAGAAGAGGTTGAAAAAGATTATGTGCGTACAGCGAGGGCTAAGGGGCTGACAGAAGCACAAGTTTTATTTAAGCATGTATTAAGAAATGCGTTAATTCCTATTTTAACAGGGGTTGTTGTTGTTTTACCGTTATTATTTATGGGTAGCTTAATTACGGAGTCTTTTTTTAGTATTCCAGGGCTTGGAAGTTATACTATTGATGCGATTAATCGCCAAGATTTTGCTATTGTTCGCTCAATGGTTTTTTTAGGTTCAGCACTTTATATTGTTGGCTTATTAATGACCGATATATCTTATACTTTAGTTGATCCGCGCGTGAGGTTATCCTAATGGTCATATTATGGACTGATAGTTTAGTTTTTCTTTTAGTTTTCGTTGTTATTATTTTTAGTTTTTATTTTGCACGTAAACCACAGATGAAACGCCCTTTAGGAAAAATATCGAATAATAAAGCAGGGATGTTGTCATTGGTGGTTTTATTATTTTTTATGGGGATTGGTTTATTAGATTCGATTCATTTTAAATCCAATGAAACTAGTGCAAAACCTATCATTAGTGTTTTAGATTATTGGGCATCGCCTTTAAGACAACAAGGGGAAAAAACTTATTCAGCCCCTTTTGCGACATATCTTTATAGTAAAGAAACAATTATTTTAGAAAATGGGGCTAAAATTTGGAGTTATCCTCGTTTAAAATATGGTGGTATTCATTTGAAAAAACCTAGTGTAGAAAAA
>CAYROI010000023.1:2767-4423 GCA_964425835.1 uncultured Methylococcaceae bacterium | reverse complement strand
TTATCCTCGTTTAAAATATGGTGGTATTCATTTGAAAAAACCTAGTGTAGAAAAAACAGCTGATGTTGTTATTAAAGCAGGGATTGGGTTTATTAAAGGGGCAGTTTTATTTGCTGTTATTTTTATAATATTACGGATATTGTTTAAAAAAAATAGGGTAACAAAAACAATAAAATCAGTCTGGAGATTAACTTTTTTATTGGTTTCCATTAGTTATATATTGATTGATCTTTCGGGTTATTATCATATTTTTGGAACGGATAAAGTGGGAGAAGATGTTTTTTATCAAACGATAAAAAGTATTCGGACAGGTTTGGTAATTGGTTCATTAACGACTTTAATTATGTTACCTTTAGCCATTAGTCTGGGCATTATGGCAGGATTTTTTCGAGGTTGGATTGATGATGTTATTCAATATATTTACACGACGTTAAATTCTATTCCCAGTGTTTTATTAATTGCAGCTTCTATTTTAATGGTGCAAGTTTATATGGCAAATCATGCGCAAGATTTTACCAGTTTAATTATTCGCGCAGATATGCGTTTATTATTTTTATGTTTAATTTTAGGCGTGACTAGTTGGACAGGTTTGTGCCGATTGTTACGGGCTGAAACTTTGAAATTACGGGAAATGGAATATGTGCAGGCCGCACAGGCTCTCGGGGTAAAACGTGGTCGCATTTTATTTCGTCATATTTTACCGAATGTCATGCACATTGTATTGATTTCAGTGGTGTTAGATTTTAGTGCCTTAGTATTGGCAGAAGCGGTATTATCCTATATTAATATTGGCGTTGATCCAACGACTTATAGTTGGGGCAATATGATTAATGGCGCACGCTTGGAAATGGCACGCGAACCTGTTGTTTGGTGGTCTTTAAGCGCTTCATTTATATTTATGTTCACGCTAGTTTTAGCGGCGAATTTATTTGCAGATTGTGTGAGAGATGCCTTTGATCCTAGAGGAGATATAACTTCGTAATTGACATCCTCCCCGCCCTAAAGAACGGGGAGGATATCAAGGATAAAGTTATAATAGAGAAAGTATTATTTTTTAATTTGAAGCAAAGATAAAACCAATGAATAAAAAAGAGATTCGGTTGCCATTGAAAATAGTTCAGCAACTATTACATCATGCTCAATCTTCTGTCGATAGGGAGGTTTGTGGACTAATAGGAGGCAGGGACGGCGCTGTTCAAAGTTGTTACCCTGTGAAAAATAGTGACCCTAATCCGCAATGTAAGTTTACATTGGATACAGCTGAACAAATTCGTGTTTTTAAAACTTTGCGGGAGAAAGATGAGCAACTTTTTGCAATTTATCATTCTCATCCACAGCGTGAGGCTTACCCTTCGGCGGTTGATTTAGCCTTGGTAAATTATCCCGATGTTTTGTACTTAATTATTTCTTTAAATACAAAAGGTGTTTTAGCGTTGCGAGGGTTTAACTTAGCTAATAATCAGGTAGAAGAAGTAAGCTTGCTACTTTATTAAAGCGTTATGATGATATTTTTGAAAAATGAGCGTTTATTCTGGCTAAATCTTCGGCTGTATCAATGCCTGCATCGGGGGCTTTAGCCACTGTGTTTACTAAAATCGCTTCACCGTGCCATAAAACCCTTAATTGCTCTAAAGATTCGACTGTTTCTAAAGGAGA
>CAYROI010000023.1:0-2667 GCA_964425835.1 uncultured Methylococcaceae bacterium | reverse complement strand
ATGCCAATTAAGCTGTGTTGCCACTTCGGCAATTCTTGTTGTTCCACTTTGATGATTTTTATCAGTCATGACAACGTCAATACCCAGTTTTTCAACGACCTTATAAATCCGTTCATCATCGGTGGCAACGACAACTTGCGTGGCGTTTGCCTCTAAGGCACGTTCACAAACATGGGCTATCATGGGTTTACCCGCTATATCAAGCAAGGGTTTACCAGGTAGGCGCGTTGAGTCAAAACGTGCGGGAATGACAACTTTAAATTGGCTCATTGATGTAATGCGTCAATTTCATCCTGTGATAATTCGCGTGCTTCATCTTGCAACATCACGGGAATATCATCGCGGATAGGAAAAGCTAATCCATCGGCTTTGCAGATTAATTCTTGTGCTGATTGCTGATAAATAAGGGGGCTTTTACATAAAGGGCAAGCTAAAATATCAAGTAGTTTTTTGTCCATGCTGTTTAATTAAGGTGAGTAATTGGTTAAAAAAGGAGCTGGGAAGCTGGGGTTGTACAGGAACTGCCCAGTGTTGTTCACTGGCAAATTCACGACATTTAATCGCATCTTTTTCGGTCATCAAGACAGGAAGCTGATCTTTAAAATTAATATGGTGTTTTTTAAACTGATGATGATCTGCAAACGTATGATTTTTAGTGTTTAAATCGAATGTTGTTAGTAGATCAAAAAAACGTTGTGGATGCCCAATTGCTGCTAGTGCATGACAGTTTTTAAAATAAGGATCACTGAGTTTTTTTGATTCCTGGGTGACCAAATTGATGGCAATATCTGCACTTAGGGTCATTAAAATTTCTTCATCTTGAGGTTGTCCGCCATTGACAATCACAAAATCAACTTCTTTAATTCGCTCTTGGGGTTCGCGTAAAGGGCCACAAGGGAGAAAAAAATTGTTGCCAAAACGCCGTTTACCATCAATGACGATAATTTCAATATCGCGTTGCAGGGCGTAATGTTGTAGACCATCATCAGCTAAAATAATATCGCAGTCTTTTGTCTCAAGTAGATGTTCTACGGCATCGGTTCGCACAGGGGCAGCGGCAACAGGACAGGCGGTTTTAGTTGCAATTAAAACCGCCTCATCCCCTGCATATTCGGTATTGGTATTTTTATCAACCATAAGCGGATAATGGTCACTATTTCCACCATAGCCTCGGGTAACAATACCTGGTTTAAAACCCGCTTGTTGTAATTGCTGTGCTAACCAAATGACGAGTGGGGTTTTTCCTGTGCCACCAACGGTAATATTGCCGACAATAATCACAGGAACAGAAAAACGGCGGCTTTTTAAAAATCCTTGGCGATATAAAAACCGTCTAAAGCGAACAATATCAATATAAAAATAGGCTAAAGGCGATAACCAAGAGGCTAGATAATAATCTTCATACCAAAACTTATTTGCCCAGCGTTCCACTATTTCTTTCATTGTATTGCCTCAGGTTCTTTGGTTGCAAAAGCAATATGTTTAAAGCCCACTTGACTGGCAATATCTAGGGCTTTAATGACAAATTTATGCGGCGTTTTATTATCAGCACTGATGATAAAAGGGGTTTCAGGATGGTTGCCCATGGCGTGGGTTAATTCTTTTTTTAAGCTGATTTTTTTCAGATCAACTAATTTTCCTCGGTTGTCATCTTCGGTTGAAATAAAATATTGCCCCTTAGCGTCAATTAATAAGGTGATTGATTGATTATTCTTTTTTGTTTGCTGCCCTTTGGCTTCAGGTAAATCAATATTTAATCCCGTTTCACGGGTAAATGTCGTAGTGACCATGAAAAAAATGAGCAATAAAAATACCACATCAATCATTGGCGTTAAATTGATTTCTAAGGGCGGACGTTTATTTCGGTGAAAGTTCATTGTCGTTTTCTCGGTCACCGTGAATAATATCGACTAATTTTAGCGATTCTTCTTCCATTTTTAATACATATTCATCAATTAAGCGTTCAAAATAGCGATGAAAGATTAAACTGGGAATCGCCACGGTAAGTCCTGCTGCGGTGGTAATTAACGCTTCTGAAATTCCTCCCGCTAACACCGCAGGATTACCTACCCCATTTTCCATAATCGCAGCAAAAACTTTAATCATTCCTAAAACGGTGCCTAATAATCCTAATAACGGGGTAATTGAGGCAATTATTCCTAGGGTATTTAAAAACCGTTCCAGTTCATGAACGACTTGCCGTCCTGTTTCTTCAATACTAGACTTCATAATCTCTCGACCATGATGACGGTTTTCAAGCCCTGCTGCTAAGATGACCCCTAAAGGGGAGTCATTTTTTAATCCACGAATGGTATTTTCATTAATTTGATTGTCTTGGGCTTCTTTCCAAATTTGGGGGACTAAATGGAGCGGGAGTATTTTTTTTCGGTTTAAAGACCAAAAACGTTCGCCAATAATTGCCATAGCGGCGATGGAGCAAAGAATAATGGGAAACATTATCCAGCCACCGCTTTTTATTAATTCAAACATCTATTAATCCTTGTTCATTATCTCTTTTTAAATCACGATAAAAATTTTCATGTTATTTTCCTTTAATCACTAAATATTACTGGGAAAATCAGGTGCAAGCTGAGAGCTTTTAAGTTTCCCCTCTGCATTATAAAAAGTTAATTGACCTTGTTGATTACATAACCAAACTTCAATTGC
>CAYROI010000022.1:13659-28046 GCA_964425835.1 uncultured Methylococcaceae bacterium | reverse complement strand
CGATGTGGTCAATGAAGTTTTAATTAGTTTAGCTCGTAGCGTTAATCATGCCTTAGCAGCAGGTGTAAAAAAAGAAAATATTGCCATTGATCCTGGCATTGGTTTTGGCAAAAGAAAACAGGATAATATTGATTTATTAGGCCATTTAGAGCAATTTGTCGCTACCGATTTTCCCGTATTATTAGGCACAAGCCGCAAGCGTTTTATGGGGAGTATTTGTAATATCTCAGAACCCAACGCATTAATCACCGCGACAGCGGCAACAACCGCTTTAGGTGTAATGGCAGGCGTACAAATGTTTAGAGTGCATGATGTTAAAGAAAACCGTCATGCCGCAGATGTTGCTTGGGCAATAAAAAAGACAAAAATATGACCGCCTATTTTACGCCGTCATATTAATTAATATCATAAAAAAAAGAAATCAAGCTAACTGCCCCCTTGATTTCCCCTATACTGAAATTAACCAAACCGCTCACAATAAATATTTTCCACACTAATCCCTTGTTCTAGCGCAATTTCAGTGGTAATTTCAACCAACCGTGGTGGGCCACATAAATAAAGATCAGGTAAAACATCCGTCTGTTTTAAATATGCGACTAAGGCATCCGCAGGCGTTCCTCGAAAACCATCCCATTCACCCACAGGTTTCCACACACAAATAGTCACTTCTAATTTAGGTAAACTTTGTTGTAAATCTTTTAATTCTTGCTCACAAAAAATCTCAGCTTCATTATTGACCCCTAAAAATAATTGTGTTGGATAATCTTCACCCCATTCTGCCATCCGTCGTAAAATAGACAAAAAAGGTGCAAGCCCAGTACCACCTGCGATAAAACACCGTGGATTTAAACTTTGTTCTTGAAGTCCGAATGTGCCACTAGGGCCGTGTACTTTTAAAGTTTGTCCTGCTTTTGCTTGATTTTGTAAAAACTGAGAAAACTGTCCTTGATCTTGCAAACGAATTAAAAATGCTAATCGTCCTTCCCAATTGGTGGTATTTGCAATGGAATAAGCACGTTTTAAATCTAATTCAGGGATTTCTAATTCAACAAATTGTCCTGGCTCAAAATTAAATGCTAACCCATTTTCCTCATCCTCAGAGAGTTGTAAAACCAAAGATACCGTGCGTTCGGCTAAGGTTTTGACTTCAGTAATTATCGCATCACGGGGTATTTCTTCATGATTTTGGATTCTATCGGTATTGTAAGGTGCATGAATGACTAAATCACTTTGCGGATAAGTACGGCATAATAAAATATCTTTAGTTTCCTCTGCATTGGCAGGTAACAAACCTTCGCTATAGTTTTTTAATTGATAATCACCACGATCACAAACAGCAAGACAAGAACCACAACTCCCCATTTTACAAATGGCAGGCGGGAAAAAACCTGCCGCTTCGGCAGCCTCTTGTACGTTTTGTGAACCTGCACAATTAAATTGAATTTTTTTACCATCCAAAGTAGCTAAAGTAATCGAATAAGTCATCATAATTATTTTTAATTTTAAATAAAAAAAGGGCGAATAAAAAAAACTATCCGCCCAAAAAAAGTATCACCCTTTTAATATCTACCTTCTACATCATGCCGCTTGTTTTAATGCGGCTGCTAAATCTTCGGCAGGGTCGCCATTGCCTTTGAGGTCAAATTTATCTACTAAGATGGCTAACACGCTTGGGGTTATAAAGGCGGGAAGTGAAGGGCCTAAATGAATGCCGCGTATGCCTAATGATAATAAAGTAAGAAGTATTGCTACCGCTTTTTGCTCAAACCATGAGACCATAAATGATAAGGGTAATTCATTCACTTCACATTCAAACGCATCGGCTAAAGCACTGGCAATTTGAATTGCAGAATAAGTATCATTACATTGACCGATGTCTAATAAGCGTGGAATCCCTCCAATATTACCAAAATCTTGCTCATGAAAACGATATTTTCCACAACCTAGGGTTAAAATAACACTGTCATCTGGCGTTTTTTCGGCTAATTCAGTGTAATAGTTACGTCCAGGGGCTGCCCCATCACAACCACCGATTAAGAAGAAATGTTTAATTGCACCACTTTTAACCGCATCAACCACTTTATCTGCAACGCCTAATACCGCATGACGACCAAAACCGACAGTAACCGATTTTTCAGGGGTATCTTCTTTAAACCCTGGCATCGCTGAGGCAATTTGAATTAAGGGCGCAAAGTTATGATTTTCTAAATGACGAACGCCTTGCCAACCGACAGGACCTGCGGTAAAAATGCGTTGTTTATAAGCCGCTGTTGGCTCAATTAAACAATTTGAGGTCATTAAAATAGGTCCTGGAAAGGCTGCAAATTCTTCATTTTGATTTTGCCATGCACCGCCATAATTACCAATTAAATGCGGATAAGCCCGTAATTTAGGATACGCATGCGCAGGTAACATTTCACCATGCGTATAAATATTAATGCCTTTATCTTTGGTTTGTTCTAATAATTCCTGCAAATCTTTTAAATCATGTCCACTAACTAAAATGGCTTTGCCTTTAACAGGGGTTATCCGTGCTTGAGCGGGTTCTTGAACCCCAAAATTTCCCGTATTTGCCGCATCTAGCATTTCCATGACTTTTAAATTAACTGTCCCCACTTCCATATTACCTGCTAATAAATCATTGGCATCGGTTGGATCACTGGCAAGAAAGTCCAAGGTTTTTTCAATTCCTGCATAAACTTCATCTTCTTCATAACCTAAAACAAACGCATGATAAGCATAAGCTGCAGTGCCTTTAAGGCCATATAACATCATCGCTCTTAAGCCGACAATATCTTCACCCACCGCATCTCTATCACGTAATATTGCCCCCCATTGTGCTTGCATTAATAAATCATCTTGACTACTGGCAGGCATAAAACTTGCCGAGCCTTTTAATTCTTCAACCACTTGCCCTTGGTCTTTTGCAGCGGTTTCATACAATGCTTTTACGCGATCACGAATTTCAACCGCTTCATGGATTAATTCCACAAAGCGATTCGCATTAAAATTAACATTAGTTAAGGTAGTAAACAAACCATATAAAATAAATTCATCGGCTTTTTTATCGGTTTTACCTAAATCACGGGCGCGTTTTGCATATTGAGCAATCCCTTTAATGGCATAAGCTAATAAATCTTGTAAATCAGATGTGGTTGAATCTTTACCACATACGCCTTTTGTCGTTGCACAACCATCACCTGTTTCTGAACGCGTGGTTTGGTCGCATTGATAACAAAACATAGTAAAACCTCTTAAATTATTTGAAATAGTTTGTTTAAAATATCAAATGCAAGGATGGGAATTACTCACCCTACGCATTGTTTCTAATAGAGCATTTCTCATGCCAATAATAAATACTTATATTTTCAATGTGTTATTAGTAGCGTTGTGTTATTAACAACGGTTAAAATGTTGTTAATTTAACACTGAGGTTGTAAAAATGACGACAGATTTATTATTGAATACACTAATGAGCTTAGTTAATGACTTATCTCGACAATTATCGCCTCAACAGCGTTATCAACATTTACTAGAAACGTTAAGAACTTTATTTCCTTGTGATGCCTGCGCTTTATTGAAACAAGAACATAATTATTTAGTCCCTTTAGCGATTAATGGCTTAAGTGAAGATACCTTAGGACGGCGTTTTTTGATTGATGAACAACCCCGTTTAGCGATGATTTTAGAAACCCGTGGCTCAATACGATTTGCCGCAGACTCCCCTTTACCTGATCCTTATGATGGGCTGATTGATAATGATGAAACCCAATTGCATATTCATGATTGCATGGGGGTTACACTTTATATAGATGATAACATCTGGGGCGTTTTAACATTTGACGCCCTTATTCCCGGTACATTTGATGCAATTGACAAACAGACATTACAGACATTTATTGGATTAACAGAAGCGACGGTTAAAGTGGCAAATTTAATTGTTTCTTTGGAATCACGGGTAAAACGAGTCGAGCAAACTTTATTAGAAGAAACTAATCGTTTAGAAATGATTGGTCATAGTCCACAAATGCAAACCTTAAATCATGAAATTTCGGTTGTAGCACAATCGGATTTATCGGTATTAGTATTAGGTGAAACAGGCGTAGGTAAAGAATTAGTCGCGCATCAAATTCATGCCTTATCTAAACGCTCAGAGCGAGCGATGATTTATGTTAATTGTGCCGCATTGCCTGAAAATATTGCCGAAAGTGAATTATTTGGGCATTTAAAAGGGGCTTTTTCTGGCGCAACCGCAGATAGAACAGGAAAGTTTGAATTAGCCGATGGCGGTACTATTTTTTTAGATGAAATAGGTGATTTACCGCTCGCTTTACAAGCTAAAATATTGCGTACCTTACAAAATGGTGAAATTCAGCGTGTAGGGAGTGATCGCTATATTAAAGTGAACATTCGAGTCATTGCGGCAACTAATCGTAATTTACAAAAAGGGGTCGTTGAAGGTCATTTTCGCCCTGATTTATATCATCGCCTTGCGGTTTATCCTATTTCTGTCCCCCCACTTCGAGAACGTGGTAATGATGTGTTATTAATTTCAGGGCTGTTTTTAGAAAAAAATAAACAACGCCTTGGTGTACAAGGATTAAGACTTGAGGCGGCGGCAAAACAAGCCTTATTAAATTATCAATGGCCAGGTAATATTCGAGAATTAGAGCATCTTTTAAGTCGAGCGGCATTAAAAGCGGTGGCAACAGATGGGCAATATAAACGCGTGGTCACTATCTATTGTCAGCATTTAGATATTATGATTACGCTTGAGAAAATTCAATCATTAGTAAATAAACCTGAATTATTTATTTTTTCAACACAAAAAGATCTTAAAACACAGGTGGATGAATTTCAAAAACAACTTATTAACCAAAAACTAGCACAATACCACGGTAACAAAGCGAAAGCTGCGACGGCTTTAGGTTTAAACCGAGGCAATTTTCACCGATTATTAAAACGCTTACAAATTTATTAATCGTTAAACCCCATCAATTAAACTTGATGTATATCACCTCAAATAGGTGATAATTGGTTAAATTAAGGTTACACTTTAAAAAATACATCATCTTTATTGTCAGGAATCAGTTATGAAATTAATAAATAGTTTATTTTTATTACTCTTACTTTTTTCACAACTCACACAAGCGACGATTTTAACCGTTGACAAGGTCCCTGAACCTTTAAAACCCTGGATAAATTGGGTACTTTTAGATGACGGTGATTATAACTGCCCTTTTTTAAATGAAAGTTATGAAGAAAAGCGTTGTGCATGGCCTAGTAGATTGGAATTAGAACTAAATTCTCAACAGGGAAGGTTTTCAAGTCATTGGCAAATTTACCAAGAAAGTTGGATTACTTTACCAGGCAGTGATAAACATTGGCCGATCAATGTAACCGCTAATGATGAAACCATACAGGTCATGAAACGCTATGGTAAACCTGTGGTTAAACTAATGCCTGGAATTTATATACTCAAAGGCTATTTATTATGGGATGCGATTCCTGAAAACTTAAGTATTCCTGCCGATAGTGGCTTAATTACGCTAAACATTAATGGTAAAAATATTGCCTACCCTGCGATCAAAAAAAATTCAGTTTGGTTGAAAGAAAGTGATAGAGGGCAGAAAAAGCTTAAAAATATTCAAAATAAATTAGACATACAAGTCTTTAGACAAATTAATGATGATGTCCCCCTACAATTAATCACTTACATTGAACTGGAAGTTTCAGGGATGCAGCGTGAGATTAAACTCCCTCATGCCTTACTCAAAGATTTTATTCCAATTCAGTTACAAAGTGTGTTGCCCGCAAGAATTGAGCCTGATGGTAGCTTATCGGTACAAGTTCGTCCAGGGCGTTGGCATATTGAATTACATGCACGCCATCCAAAGCCTTTAAATGAACTGGGCTTAAAGATTAAGGATAAAAATTGGCCTACCAGTGAAATTTGGGTCTTTAAAGCACAACCTTCTCAACGTGTTGTTGAAATACAAAATTTATTGGCGATTGATCCTAGTCAAACAAATCTTCCCAGTGGTTGGCGAAAATTACCCGCTTATCAAGTTAATCAGGGGGATGAAATGAAGTTTAAAGTCATACAGCGTGGAGACCCCGAACCTGAACCCAATAAATTACAGCTACGGCGTGAATTATGGTTAGATTTTGATGGCCAAGGCTATACCATTCAAGACAAAATTAATGGCAAAATGACCAATGGCTGGCGATTGGAAGCTTTGCCTGAAACCCAATTAGGGCAAGTAAAATTAAATGGACAAAACCAGTTGATTACTCAATTGAAAAATTCAAAGCAACAAGGGGTGGAAGTCAGAAAAGGAGGGTTGACATTGAAAGCCGATAGTCGATTTACAGGTGATATTAATCATTTAAGTGCGGTAGGTTGGCAGCAAAAATTTTACCATGTGAGTGCTGAATTAAATTTACCCCCAGGTTGGCGATTATTGGCCGCATCTGGGGTTGATAATGTGCCTGATAGTTGGATTTCACGCTGGACGTTATTAGATTTATTCTTAGTTCTCATTGCATCATTAGCAATTAGCCGTTTATGGAGCTTACCTTGGGGAATTTTTGCACTATTTACCCTAGCTTTAATTTGGCATGAAGCCAATGCGCCACAATATATATGGCTTAATATTCTCGCTGCCATTGCTTTAATTAAGGTATTACCCCAAGGTCTATTTTTAACCTCTATTCGTTTTTATCGTAACGCTTGTTGGTTAGCTTTGATTCTTATTACAATTCCTTTTTTAGTAGATCAAGTTAGAAAAGGAATTTATCCACAATTAGAAAAACCTTGGAAACAAATTACTGTTGCAAGAAATCAAGGGATGGGAAAAATTTTATCTATAGATGCAGAAGAAAATGCACCTGCTGAGCTAATGATAAAACAAAAACTGAAAGTTCAACCTAAAAAGCAACGATCATTATCCCATCGTCAAGAGAATTATTATAGCTATAGTAAAAAATCAGTAAATTATAATCGTATAGATCCCAATGCAACGGTGCAAACAGGCCTAGGTGCGCCACAATGGCAGTGGAACAAGGTGAACTTGTCGTGGAATGGTTCAGTCGATAGTGAACAACAAATAAACCTTTGGTTACTAACCCCGACAATGACTTTAATTTTTAATTTTATTCGTGCAATCACTGTCGTTATTTTAAGTTTATTAATGTTTGGGTTAATAAAAAAAATTAATTTTAAATCATTTTCTTTTAAATCCCCTGTAATATTTTATCTGGCGTTAGTCCTGTTGATGGGGCTACCGACTAATGAATCTTTAGCCGCTAATCAATCAAATTATCCACCGCAATCATTATTAGATGAACTTAAAGAACGTTTGATGGAAGCGGCTGAATGTGTGCCTAATTGTGCAGAAATATCAACCATGAAATTGGTAATTAATAATGAAAAAATTTTAATCCAGCTCGACGTTCATGTTTCAGAAATGGTGGCTATTCCACTGCCTGCAGCTTATAAGCAGTGGTTTCCCAATCAGGTAAAACTTAATGGCGAAATAGCAACCGCTCTATTACGTGATGAGAATGGTTATTTATGGCTAAATCTCAGTCAAGGCATTCATCAAGTTGAACTGTCAGGTATGATACCCTCTCACCCTAAGTTTACCCTACCACTTCCCTTAAAACCGCATCATGTCACCCTAGTAACAGAAGGTTGGAGTATAGAAGGTATTCATGAACATGGAATTACTGAGGATCAATTACAATTTAATCGACTCACAAATAATTTACCGCCAACAGAAATCCAAGCACTTGAACAGGGCGTTTTACCTTCTTTTATTCGCGTTGAAAAAACCTTAGAACTCGGCTTAGATTGGCGATTAAAAACACGAATTATTCGATTGATGCGCAGTGATGCTGCGGTTGTCTTAGAATTACCCTTATTAAAAGGCGAGTCAGTCATAACACCTGGAATAAGGGTTAAAAAAGGCAAAGTACAAGTCAATATGTCGGCGAATGATTTATTATTTGAATGGGAATCAATTTTAGAAAAAACACCGAAAATTGAATTAGAGGCAAGCGATACTTCGCAATGGACAGAAATTTGGCAATTAGATGTAAGTCCTATTTGGCATTTACAAACCGAAGGCATAGCTGTTGTCCATCATCAAGATCAACAAGGTCATTGGCTACCTGAATGGCGACCTTGGCCTGGGGAAAAAGTGAGTTTAAGTATTATTCGTCCTGAGGCAATTAGTGGCAGAACGTTAACTATAGATAGTAGTAGGCTCATTTTAAAACCAGGTCAACGCTCACAAGAAACCCGTTTAGAATTAAGTCTGCGTAGTTCAAAAGGATCACAACATACGATTACTTTACCCCAAAAAGCCGTATTACAATCGGTCTTAATTAATAATACTAGTCAACCGATACGTCAAAAGGGGCGACAATTAACTTTACCCATTAAACCTGGGAAACAAAAAATACAAATTAATTGGCAACAAAATACAGGGTTAAAAAGTATTTTTACCTCACCAAAAATTGATTTAGCATTAGACAGCGTTAATAGCCATATTCAAATTAAGTTAGGTATAAATAGGTGGGTTCTGTTTACCACAGGTCCACATTTTGGCCCTGCTATTTTATTTTGGGGCGTTTTATTGGTCATTGTTGTTATTTCTTCTGGCTTAGGAAAAATAGAATGGACACCGTTAAAACATTGGCAATGGTTTTTATTGCTCATAGGGCTTAGTCAAATTCCTGTTGCCGCCGCTTTAGTGGTCGTTGGTTGGTTAATAGCATTGGGAATTAGAGCAAAAAAATATAATTTTAAAAATAGTTATTTTAATGCAATGCAAGTGGGACTTGCTTTTTTAACCTTAATTTCCCTCATTCTATTATTTATGGCGGTCAAACAAGGTTTATTAGGCTCACCTGATATGCAAATCGCAGGAAACCATTCAACGACTTATGCTCTAAAATGGTATCAAGATCGAAGTGCAAAAATATTACCAACCGCAATGGTGATTAGTGTCCCTTTAATGGTCTACAGAATTTTAATGTTGATGTGGTCATTATGGTTAGCCGTTTCATTACTTAACTGGTTAAAATGGGGTTGGGAATGTTTTTCTACAGAGACCTTGTGGAAAAAAAGTTTTCCCAAGAAAAAATCTTTAGTAGTTAATTCTGATAAAGAGAATAAAAAAGTTGAAGGTTAAAAACTTCCCTGTAAATTAATTTTTATCTCTTGTTCCTTATCTTCAATTTGTAAATGAACATTCCCGACTTTAGTTTTATTGTTGTGATAACTGGCTTGATTTCTTTTTCTAGAATAATCGGTATCATATTTTTTATAACCTGAATTTAGGTAAGAAGAATTCCAATAGGGATAAAGGTAACGCGTTTTTTTCTTTACAGCAGCAGCTTTATCAATTTCCAGCTGTTGCTTTTGTTGCGCTAATTGCTGTTTTTGTAATTCTAAAGCTTGCTGTTGTAATTGTAACTGTCGCTCTTTAATCGCTTTATCCTGTTTTTTAGTCGCTAATTGCTGTTGCTTTAGTTGTTGTTCTAAATAAAGATTATAAGCTTCAACTTCTTGTTGATAAATTTTTTCTAATTGATACTTATTAGCATAATTTTTTGCCTGTTGGTTTTCCCCTGAAAAAATTAAACGATTAATATGGATGGTTTTTCTTTTTAAGTCCGAGGCGACAGCTTCTGCTTTAGTTTCTTTATGGATTAATTTTCCCTTCATTTCACCACAGGGTTTATCTCTAAAAATAATACGCCCATTGTCTTTTTCACATTTATAAATAGAGCCTGCATCAAGGGTTTGGGTCACCATCAACAAACTTATGAATAAAACGCGAAATTTCATAATCTTACCCTTTTAACTCAATAACATGAATTTAAATAAATAGCCAAGACATTGCTTTATGTTATAACCATCGCTGTTAAAATTCCCATAATTTTATCAATCGACTCAATGTGATATTCTCTTTTATCAATAAAAACAGTATGACCCTCTATTAATTTCATAAACGTCCAAGCACTCCCCGTTGTCACCACACCATAAATTGTATCAACTTTATTATTCTCATTTTCATTAAACAACCTGGCAGCAACCATCTCGGCTAAACATTGCCCAATCCCAGCCATAATATTTTCATTTTTCGCTGCTACCAAGATGATAACTGGGGAGGTTAAAAATAATTGTTCTGCTGAAAGACTGATAATAAAATCACAAAACCCATTTAACTGCCTGTCTTTATCAACATTAAATTCAATTCCTGAAAATAAACTCACCTGATTTTTAAGTGAGTTTCTTAATTCTAGTAACACCACTGCAATAATAAATTCTGATCGTGCTTTTTCAGTATTAATCGCAAGGGCTAAAGGCACATTGTTATCTAATTGCTTGTTTAAAAAATCACTGACAGCAATAGGTTCAATTTTTTCAAAAACGGCTTCATCTTCAATAATAGTCAGCTCAAATGCTTGTTTAACTTTTTTTAAAGTAAAGTCACTATATGCCATAAATATTTTTTTGGATAAAAAAAGGGTGATTAAAAATCACCCTTTTTATTGATATTATCTTAAACCTCTGGCTCTGATTCCTCATCCTGCTGATACGGCACTTGATGAATACCCTCGGGATTTAATTGTGCTTCTCGCTCTGGCGTTAATTCACGTTCTAACCAATCAATATCTTGGTCTTCAATTTTATGTAAAATTACAAATTCATCACGTTGTGAACCGACTGTTCCATAATAATTGAAGCCATAACTCAATTGCGCATAACCCCCAATCATATGCGTGGGTTTCACCGTAATTCGTGTCACACTGTTTAAAATGCCCCCGCGTTTATTAGTGGTATTTGATCCAGGAGTATTGATATGTTTTTCTTGTGCGTGATACATCATCGCCATGCCTTCTGGAATGCGTTGGCTGACAATCACACGGGCAACCGTTGCACCATTGGTATTTAAGGCTTCAACCCAATCACCATCTTCTAACCCGATAGATTTTGCATCTACCTCAGAGACCCAAACACCAGGACCTCCACGAAATAAGGTCAACATTCGTAAATTATCATTATAAGTGCTATGAATCCCCCATTTAGAATGCGGTGTAATCCAGTTTAAGGTTAAATGTGGTTTATCTTTGATAATTTTTTCAATGCCTTGCGTTGCACTCAAATCCACAGGGGGGCGATAAGTACAAAAAGACTCACCAAAATCACGCATCCATTGATGATCTTGATAAAATTGTGCGCGACCTGTTAAGGTTCTGAAAGGAATATGCTCATGAATGTTGGTATAACCTGCATTATAACTCACTTTTTCAGACTCAATCCCACTCCAAGTTGGTGCAGTAATAATTTTACGCGGTTGTGCTTTAATATCACGGAAGGTAATTTTGTCGTCCTCACGCGCTTTAGCTAAATGCCCATGATCTATGCCTGTTTTCTTACTCAGTGAATCCCACGATCTAACCGCAACTTCGCCATTTGTTTCAGGCGCTAAGGCTAAAATAGTTTCACAGACGTTAATATCACTTTCCAATGAAGGCATTCCTTTGGAAATTCCCTCCTCTTGAATGGTGTAACAAATTTCTTTTAAATGTTCATATTCTTTATCCGTCTTCCAGTCGATTCCTTTGACATTATTGCCTAGTTTAGGTAACAAAGGGCCTAGTGCGGTGAATTTTTTATAGGTATTACCAAAATCACGTTCAACAACTTTTAGAATCGGTAAGGTTTTACCTGGAATGGGTTCGCATTCACCGCGTTTCCAATCTTTAACCTCCATAGGCTGTGCTAATTCTGCGGGGGTATCATGCAAAATAGGTAAGGCGACCAAATCTTTTTGTGTCCCTAAATGTTTTTCAGCTAACGGTGAAAAATGCTCAGCTAAGGTTTTAAAAATTTGCCAATCAGATTTTGATTCCCAACCAGGATTGACAGCTTCTGTTAAAGGATGAATAAACGGGTGCATATCGGTGGTGTTTAAATCATCTTTTTCATACCACGTTGCGGTTGGTAAAATAATATCGGAATACGCGCCTGTGGAGTTCATCCGAAAATTAATATCGACTAATAAATCTAATTTTGCAATCGGGGCTTCTTTATGCCATTTGATTTCATTACCTTTCGCATCTTGAACCACATCTTGCATCACACCATTTTGCGCGCCTAATAAATGTTTTAAGAAATATTCATGTCCTTTTGCGCTAGAACCTAATAAATTAGCACGCCAAACAAATAAATTACGCGGATGATTTTCGGGTGCATCAATATCTTCTGAGGCAAAGGTTATATCACCGCTTTTAAGCTTTTCAACCACATAATCGGCAATACTTTTTTCATCATCTGCCCCTGCTGCCATCGCTTCTTTACAAATTTCCAACGGGTTTTTATTAAAATGTGGTGCAGATGGTAGCCAACCTAAACGTTGAGAGACGACGTTATAATCGGCTAAATTACTGCCTTTATAATTTGCTTTCGCACTGGCGGCTAACAAACCATCGGCATTTAAACGTTCATAACGCCATTGATCGGTATGAAAGTAGAAAAAAGTTGTACCGTTCATGTGACGTGGCGGACGATGCCAATCTAAACCAAAGGCGACAGGTAACCAACCTGCTTGGGGACGTAATTTTTCTTGTCCTACATAATGCGCCCATCCGCCACCACTTTGTCCAACACAACCACACATGTGTAATAGATTCATAATGGCGCGATAGTTCATGTCATTGTGATACCAATGATTGATCCCTGCCCCTAAAATAACCATGGATTTACCGCGTGTTTTAGCGGCATTATCGGCAAATTCTCGACCTGTACGAATAATATCAGCTTGTTTAACGCCCGTGATATTTTCCGCCCAAGCAGGGGTATTGGGTGTATTTGCATCATCATAACCTGTGGCAACATCACCGCCTAAACCACGATCAATCCCATATTGTGCGACTTGTAAATCAAATACCGTGGCGACTTTAACTTCTTTACCCTTCAAGGTTATTATTTTTACAGGCACATTCCGTTTTATGCCTAAGTCTTTACCTGAGTCAAAATTAGGAAATAAAACCTCAACCACTTCACTTTTATTTGTTATTAAACTTAAACAAGGATGGGTTTCTGCTTTATCTTTCTTAGGTAATAAATTCCATTTTCCTTCCTCGCCCCAGCGAAACCCAATTGAACCATTAGGGGCAATAATATCGCCTGTTTTCTCATCAATCACCACGGTTTTCCATTCAGGATTATTTTCTTCACCTAATGAATTATCAAAGTCAGCCGCTCGAACTAAACGTCCCGTAGTAAACGATTTTTCATACTCCTCTAGCATGACTAACATGGGTAAATCGGTATAAGTTCGCGCGTATTCTTGAAAATAATCATCTTGTTTGTCGATGAAAAATTCTTTTAACGCCACATGTCCCATTGCAAGAAAAACTGCAGCATCCGTGCCTTGTTTTGCAGGCATCCAAAGATCTGCAAATTTAACGTATTCAGCATAATCTGGGGCAATGGCAACTACTTTTGTCCCTTTGTAACGCACTTCTGAATAAAAATGGGCATCAGGCGTACGGGTCATCGGTAAATTTGCACCTGCAACGATTAAATAAGTTGAGTTATACCAATCCGCAGATTCAGGAACATCCGTTTGTTCACCCCATGTTTGAGGAGATGCGGGGGGTAAATCACAATACCAATCATAAAAGGATAAACAGACTCCGCCAATTAATGATAAATAACGACTCCCAGCGGCATAACTAATCATCGACATCGCAGGAATCGGGGAAAATCCTACAACGCGATCAGGCCCGTGTTCTTTTGCGGTATAAACATTAGCGGCTGCCATAATTTCATTCACTTCATCCCATTCAGCACGAACAAAGCCACCTAAACCTCTCACAGCGGTATATTTTTTACGTTTTTCAGGATTTTTTTGAATTGCCGCCCAAGATTCAACAGGATCTTTTCCTGTTGCACGTTCTTCACGATAAAGGGTAACTAAACGCTCTCGAATCATCGGATGCTTAACCCGATGGGGACTATATAAATACCATGAAAAACTTGCGCCTCGTTGACAACCCCGTGGTTCATGATTAGGCATATCAGGACGGGTACGAGGGTAATCTGTTGCTTGCATTTCAAAGGCAACCAAGCCATTTTTTACATGCACATTCCAAGAACAGCCGCCTGTACAGTTAACGCCATGCGTTGAGCGAACGACTTTATCAAAACGCCAACGGTTACGATACCCATCTTCCCAATGGCGACTTTCATCGGTAACAATACCGTGACCATTGGAAAACGTACTTTTTACTTTTTTAAAAAAATTTAATCGGTCGAGAAAATGACTCATTAATTTGTCTCCTTGTTGGCGTTTATCGTTTCA
>CAYROI010000022.1:5601-13559 GCA_964425835.1 uncultured Methylococcaceae bacterium | reverse complement strand
ATCGGTCGAGAAAATGACTCATTAATTTGTCTCCTTGTTGGCGTTTATCGTTTCATCCTATTTAGGATGATACAAAGGGAATTAAAACATTATTCAATAACTTCGCATAGCTAAATCTTTAACTGTTCATCTTTTAAAAGAATTAATCATTTAATTCTTTTCTTAATAAAACATAGAGTTTACTCGTGATAATCTTGTGGTCATGCAGTTCCTTCAGGGTATCATGTTGTGCCGTATGTAAAAAAGCGGTAACAGATTTTGCATTGATGTCATCAAGAAGGACTCGATTAGAACTAATTTCTTTTTTCATTTGTTCAACGGATTTAGATTGTAAATGCTGATAAATAGAAAGAACATCATCAAAAGCATCTGGATCACTAAAAATTTCCACTAAAGGTGAATTTTTTAATTCTGACATCTCATGTAAAACTTTACTAATCAGTCTATATTGCGTTTGATAGTATAAGTAAAGTTCTTCGGGTTGTTTTTTTCCAAGCCAATTAAAAAAATAGCTGCGCCAAGGTATAAAATAGGTATTAAGTGACTTCATTTCAGGTTGATCTTGTTCAATCCGCTCTGTTTGCGTTTCTAAAATAATCAAATTCTTTTTATAAATATTTTCATTAATTTCATCATACTGAAACATCCGTTTTAATTCTCTTTTTTGAATCCCTAAGGTATAAATTTTCAAAATATTCCCGACCATGTGGCTGGTACTCATCTTATATTGTTGACATTGTATAGTCGCTTTCTGGTATCGGTTTAGATAATCCTTGGTAAAACTTTCATATTGTTGCTGGCTAATTTGATGATCCTCATGGAAGGCTTTAATTCTGGAGATAAAATCATGATAAATAAGCGCCTTACCTTTATAGTAACTCAATTGTTCATAAGGCATTAAAACATCAATCTTTAACCAACGAATAACCGTCCCAATCGTCGTCGCTTTAATTAATAATGAGAAATAAATACAGCCAATAGTAATCGCAATGATAAATTCTTTAATTGAAAACGCATACGACCAACTTGGAAGACTTAAGTCATCGGGGATTAGTAGCACCATAATGACTGCAAGTGATCCTCGCAAACTCCCCCAAGATAATAAATTTTGCCAATTACCAGGAATATCTTTTTCAGATTTTATACGATTTGCAATGCCTACCGATAAATAAATTGAAATGGCTCTTGCGACAGCCACAACAAAAATAGCGACTAAAATAGGAAAAAAGGTAATCTTTAAAGAAATCGAAAGCCTTGCAAAAAGAAGCCCCATTAATATAAAAACTAATGAGTTGGCTAAAAAAGCGAAATAACCCCAAAATTTCCCCATATAGGCTTCAACACCTGCCGACATTTTAAAGCGACCATAATTACCAATCACTAATGAGGCAACAAGCGTTGCAATAATAGAAGAGATATGGATGTCATAACCGCCAATGACCCATTTTTCTGAGATTAATTCAGCTAATAAAAACGTGAAATGTGCAACTAATAAGGTTAAAGTTATTTCTAAATCTTGGTGTCCTTTAACCCATTGAATCAATTTTGAGAATAAGAACCCCATGATTAAACCGAAAATAAGTCCACCCAATAGCATGGTAAAAAATGAGATAACCCCACCAATAATAGTAGAAGAGCCATGATAACCATATCGCATGATTTCTAAAATGACTAAGAACATCGCAAAGGCTGTCCCGTCATTAAAAAGACTTTCCCCCTCAAAAATAAGGGTTAATCGTTTCGGCGCGCCATATTCTTTAAATAAAGCCAATACCGCAACGGGGTCAGTTGCAGAAATAATCGCCCCGAATAGTAAAGTGACTAATAAGGGAATATCAAAGCCTAAAAGTTTAAAGACCCAGTGTCCAACATAACCTATAAAAAATGTAGAAATTAATAATCCAACAATGGCTAATAAACTAATCACAAATTTATTTTCCTGAATATTACGAATCTTAATGCTGTAGGCAGATTCAAAAATTAAGACAGGTAAAAAAATAAAAAATAATAATTCAGGCGTTAATTGGAAGCTGGTAACAAAAGAGAAGGGTTCGATGTCTGATAAAGGTACTAAACAAGAACCTGCAATTACCAGGAGTACGGTATAAGGAATTTTAGTTTTTAAAGCGAGGATGTTAATTCCAAGGGAAAGTAACACTAAACTGAAGAGGGACAAATAAACATCAAGTTCCATTAATGATTCCTATCAATATTAAAGAAACGCTTACGATTGAAGCGGTGGCTTTCTAACACGTTCATGCCAACTAAACGCTGAATTATTACGTTTTTACTAAAAAATAGATTATATTGTAACTAATTTATTGTGAAACAAACTAAATTATGAACAAACAAATCTATCCTTTACTAATTGCTCAATTTTTATCTGCCTTTGCAGATAATGCGATCTTATTTACGGTGATTGCACTGGTTATGCAGTCACAGACATTAGCAACTTGGTATATTCCCGCCCTGCAAAGTGTTTTTTTAATCGCTTTTGTTGTGCTTGCACCTTGGGTCGGTGCATTGGCAGATAATTATGCAAAGTCTAAAATATTAATTATTGCTAACCTAATTAAAGCGGCCGGAACAATATTATTAATTTTCCATATTGAACCTTTAATCGCCTATTGTCTTGTCGGTGCAGGTGCTGCACTCTATAGTCCCGCAAAATATGGCATTTTACCAGAAATTGCAGGGCATGAGTTATTAGTAAAAGCAAATAGTTGGATAGAAGGCTCAACAATTTTTGCCATTTTATTAGGCATGATTGTAGGAGCAAAAGTCGCGGATTATTCCATTCAATGGGCATTGATAGGCACGGTGATTTTATTTTTACTCTCTGCGGCAATTACCCTCTTGTTACCCTCAAAAGTTTCTAAAAGGGAAATGACAGGTTCAAAAATCATCCAATTTGGACAACAAATAGGCACTTTTTTTGATACCACACGTTCACGTTTTTCCGTATTGAGTGCGTCATTATTTTGGGCAGCTGCCGCGACCGTACGCGTTATTTTAATTGCTTGGGCGCCTGTGGTTTTAATGACCCAAAATGCCACTGAGATTGCTGAACTTACTTTATTTTTAGCCATCGGAATCATTATAGGGGCAGCCATCGTACCAAAACTTATTCCCTTGGAACAATTACGCCGTGCAAGAGTTCCCGCTTATTTAATGGGGATTTTTATTATTGGCTTAAGTTTTATGGAAACTGTCTGGGGCGCACGTGCTTTATTGCTTCTGATTGGGATTACAGGGGGGTTATTTATTGTGCCGATTAATGCCGCTTTGCAAGACATTGGACAGCAAAGCATTGGCAGTGGAGGCGCGGTTGCATTACAAAATTTTTTCCAAAACGTTGCAATGCTATTAGCCGTTGGCACGTATACCTATGCCACAACCTTACAAATTAGCCCTGTCAATGCCATGCTCACTTTGGGCGGGTTAGTCTTTAGTGCGACTTTTATTATTTCTTTACGTTTACCTAAAAACTAGTGATTAAAACCATGAAACTTGTTGATACCCTCCTTCATGCTCGCTGGATTATTCCTGTCTATCCTGAAACCACTTTAGAACACCATTCGCTTATCATTGATAAAGGGCGAATTATTGATTTATTGCCCACACAAGATGCCAAACAAAAATATCGCGGGCAAACCGTTACAACACTTGAAAATCACGCGCTAATTCCAGGGCTTATTAATAGCCATACTCATGTAGCGATGAATTTAATGCGCGGCATTGCCGATGATTTACCCTTAATGGAATGGCTAGAAAAACATATCTGGCCTTTAGAACAACAATGGATGAGCGAAGAATTTGTCCGCGATGGCACCGATTTGGCAATTGCCGAAATGTTACGCGGCGGGACGACTTGTTTTAACGATATGTATTTTTTTCCAGAAGTTACCGCCCATCAAGCAATAAAATATGGTATTCGTGCCACAGTCGGATTAATTTTAATTGATTTTCCTAGTGCTTGGGCTGAAAATAGTGCCATGTATTTAGAAAAAGGACTTGCATTACATCAATCCTTATTAGATCAATCATTAGTGCGTACTGCCTTTGCCCCGCACGCACCTTATACCGTTTCTGATGGTCCTTTAAAAAAAATACGTACTTTTGCGGATCAACTAAATATTCCCATTCATATGCACGTGCATGAAACTGAATTTGAAGTTCATCAACAACGACAACAAACCTCAGAAACGCCTTTAGAACGCTTGGATAGACTCGGTTTATTAACGCCGTCCTTTATCGCTGTACACATGACCCAATTGTCTGATATAGAAATTGCCCATTATGCAACCACAGGCGCGCATATTGTCCATTGCCCTGAGTCCAATTTAAAATTAGGCAGTGGTTTTTGTCCGATTAGTCTAGCTTTAGCTGCAGGAATTAATGTTGCGCTAGGGACAGATGGGGCTGCCAGTAATAATGATTTAGACATGTTTGGCGAAATGCGTACCGCCGCCCTTTTAGCAAAAGGGGTTACAAATAATGCAAGTAGTATTCCTGCAATGGCCGCTTTAAAAATGGCAACCTTAAATGGGGCAACGGCATTAGGGCTAGAAAATGAAACAGGTTCATTATCCATTGGAAAAGCGGCTGATGTGGTGGCAATTAATTTAGATGCGCTAGAAACCCAACCTTTGTATGACGTGGTATCACAGATTGTTTACGCCTGTTCACGTCAACAAGTGACAGATGTTTGGGTCGCAGGTAAGCAATTATTAAAACAACGGCAATTAACGACGTTGGATATGGTGGAATTAAAAGCGAAATTACCCAAATGGCAACAAAGATTAGCGGCTTTTGATTAAAGGTAGTCTTTATGACTCTAGCACAAAACATTCTCATAAAGTTCAGAAACGTTTAAACACAAGTCAATTGAATTTAAACAAAATTCATCATTTTTAGTTAATAAAACCAAATCCCAATTTTCAGCGCGTCGATAGATTTCAACACGAAGACTATCTTGAGCAACTAATACATATTCTTGCAAACTTTTTAATTTACGATAATCTCGAAATTTTTCCGCACGATCTCTACGTTCAGTTGAGTCAGATAACACTTCTATAATTAATTTAGGTTCAAAATTATAAAGTTCATTATCACCTTTTTCACAACTCACATGTATATCTGGATAATAAAAATATTCATCAGTTTTTGTTAAAATACCTACCTTCATATCTGAACCATAAACTTGGCAGGGTAGCTCTTTTAAATGATTGCCCAAAAGAATTGATAAATTCATACTAATAATATTATGCGCTCGTTTTACCCCAGCCATTGCATAAACATCACCGTTAATATATTCATATTTTATGTCGCTGACTAATTCACCTTGTAAATAATCGTCAACACTAATTTTTAATTGTTCTGCGGTATTATTCATTTTAAACCCTAATTTGTTTATAATCTAAAAACAACCTAATCATTCAAAATTTTGAGGTAACCTTGTCTAATCACGTGCTTCAATTAAGATAGGAATCATCTATTTATTCATATTTTTACTAAAATTTCTCCACGCCCTATTTCTGATAGATCACCCCCGTAACGTTGAATACGATTAAAGACTGTACTCGCATCAGAAAATTTAGAATCTAAATTTTTAAATGAATTAAATAGTAATGGTAAAAAAGATAAGGTATGCGAACCGCAATCATTAAACGTCGCTAATAATTGAGGTTGATTCCATAATAATATTGTTCCTCTTCGCATCGCATAGCCTAAAAAATTTCCAGTCTCCCCCATCACCGCAATCGTTCCTGCAGTCATTCGAGAACCACAATAATCACCCGCATTACCTTCTATTAACATCATTCCTCGGCGCATATGATCGCCTGCGCGCTCACCTACATTGCCTTTAACCAAAACCATACCGCCTTTCATTCCCTGCTTGTTACCAATCAATGCACCACCTAAAAAATCTCCCGCATTGCCATTGATCGTCAATGTGCCTTGTATCATTTCGCAGGCAGCAAAAATACCCGTATCACCATTGACTTCTACACGACCTGATTTCATTTTTTGGGCTAAATAAGCACCGACATTACCTTTAACGGTAATTTTCCCATTTTCTAAATTTTTAGCAATAAAATCCAATTTTTCACAACTATTTTCAATGACAATGTTTTGAGTGTTAGAACCTGAAATTTGAAATAATTCATTAACTCGAATTTGTGCGTTACCACTATAGAGTTTCATTGCGCCTATTTCACTGGGGGTTTTGTCTTTCAATAATTGACAGCTTAAAGGCGACATATCAACACGTTGATGAGGCTTTGTTTTTAATTTAAACGTTAAGGCAGTCATATCATAATCTCCTGTAAATGAAAGTGATAAGGACCGAGTTTACCCCCATAATTACCTGCACTAATTCGTTTAACCCCATTATAAGCACCAATAGAACAAAAGGTCTCAATTCCAACTCGCATGGCTTTTTTAATATCTTCTTCAGTTAAACCATCAATCACAATTTCCATTACTGATTCAATCTCAGCTGATAAGGCGGTTTTAGTAATCCCTTTTAAGGTCGGGCAATAAGCATCATTACTGGATGCACTTAGGGCTTTATATTTAGAACCGACTTTAGAACCTGAACGTACTACGCCCCCTGGAAAGGGTAAAATAACATTGGGAATTTTACGCATTTCTTCAACCGCTTTTTCACAGGCATTAAGCGCATCAATTTCAGATTTTGCTAATACCAGTAAATTACCACCGCCAATAGCTTCCATTTGACCTGTGGTTTCTTCGACTAAAAATTCACCATCCATCACAGGAATGCGCCAATAGCGTTTTCCATCTATTAATTTAGAAGTTTGAAAACCATCACCAAAATAACGTAAATTTTTACCTAAAGGAATGCGTTTACCCCCATCTATTCCTGAAAACAAGGCAGAAGTCGGCGAGGTTAAGACACATTGTCCTGCACGGGTTTCTAACTGTTTCATTAGACTTTTTCCCCCCATCGCGAAAATCATCACAGACACACCTGGACGACCATCTGGGGTTTCAGAAGGATCTAATACCCGTTCAATATCAGCTTCACAGCCACACCCTATCACTGAGGTTGCAAAACCTGTCATTGATGCGGCTGAATTATATGCCCATTGTGGGGTTTGTGCAGTAATAATAATCCGCGTAGCTTTCATTGGAAACGCTTCTGCAAAGGTTTCATCAATGGTGACACCGTTAATAATCATATCTTAATTTTTTCCAAATTTTGTGGCTATTAATTTTAATGTTAGGGCAATTATACCTAAGTTAAAAAAGTCTTTAACAAAAATAGTTTAAGCAATCTTTTATAACTATCCTAATCTTAATTATCTAAATTGAGAACTATGCGCCTGCCTATTTTTTTCATTATGGTATAAATATCCTTACCTTATATTTAGGGGCAATCAATTATTTAAATGATTTTCTAAGGAGTCTATTATGAAATCTATTTTATGTACAGTCACTTTAATCATCGGTATGTTTCTTGCTACAGGGGATGCTTTTGCCTATGCGTCATTAGCCATTGACAGTGACCAAGGCAGTCATTGGGGCTTTTCTTTTGATTATGATAATGCTTATGAAGCTGACCAACGCGCTTTAGCTGAATGCGGTCAGGGTTGTCGAATTGTTAAGAATTTTGCAACAGGCTGCGGTGCTTATGCCGCCGATCAAACTTATGACGGAACAGCTTATGGCTGGGGGCTTGCAACCAGTGAAGCACAAGCAAAAAACATCGCTTTAGATCAATGCCAATATTATGGTGGAGATAAATGTGTAATTAGAGTTTGGGCATGTAATAGTTATTAGATCTGTAAGCTGGGTAGAGCGATAGAGAAACCTAGCAAAAAACCGCAAAAAGCTAGGTTTCCGTAAACGCCAACCTAGCCTATTGTATTTTTTCCAAATTCAACCAAAAACAGCCATTAATTCTTGAATGGCTTCCATTAAGACATCAA
>CAYROI010000022.1:0-5501 GCA_964425835.1 uncultured Methylococcaceae bacterium | reverse complement strand
CAAATTCAACCAAAAACAGCCATTAATTCTTGAATGGCTTCCATTAAGACATCAATTTCAGCTTTCGTATTATACATTGCAAATGAAGCCCGTGCTGTGGCTGGCACATTAAAGAAATCCATGACAGGCATTGCACAATGATGACCTGCTCGAATAGCAATTCCGACACTATCAAGCATTGTTCCTATATCATGTGGATGAATTTTATCTAGGGTAAATGATAAAATAGCCCCCTTTTCAGCGGCATCCCCCACAATTGTTAGCCCCTCAATTTGTCTAGCTTTTGCCGTTGCATAGGTTAATAGTTCATATTCATAAGTGGCAATCGCATCCATCCCTATTATATTTAAATAATCAATGGCAACGCCTAATCCTACAGTATCAGCAATATTCGGCGTACCTGCTTCAAATTTATAGGGTAACGTTGAATACGTACTTTTTTCAAAGGTTACGGTACGAATCATATCGCCCCCCCCTTGATAAGCGGGCATCGCATCTAATAACGCTTGCTTACCATATAAAACCCCAATGCCAGAAGGCGCGTATAATTTATGCCCTGAAAAAACATAAAAATCACAATCTAAATCTTGTACATCGACAGACATATGGGGAATAGCTTGTGCGCCGTCTAATAAAATGGGAATATTTTTAGCGTGTGCTGCGGCAATTATTTTTTTAACAGGATTGACTGTACCGAGTGCATTTGACATATGCACCACAGAAACCAGTTTAGTTTTATCACTAATTAGGGCTTCAAATTCCTCATAAATCAATTCCCCCTGCTTATTAATTGGTGCAACTTTTAAAATCGCCCCTGTTTGCTGACAAAGCATTTGCCACGGTACAATATTGGAATGATGCTCCATTGCGGTAATCAAAATTTCATCATTTTTGCCGATATTAGCGCGTCCAAACGTTTGTGCAATTAAGTTAATCGCTTCTGTCGTTCCCCGTACAAAAATAACTTCTTTCTCAGAAGCTGCATTAATAAAGTTTTTTACCTTATCACGTGCCTGTTCATATTGATCAGTTGCCCGTTGACTTAAAGTATGTACTCCCCGATGGATATTAGAATAATCTTGGCGATAAAAATCACTCAAACAATCAATGACTTGATTAGGCTTTTGACAACTTGCCGCATTATCTAAATAAATTAACGGTTTGTTACGAATTTTTTGTGCCAAAATAGGAAAATCAGCACGAATTTTTTCAATGGGGTAAGTCATGTAGTCTCTTGAATTATTTGATTTACATTCAGTCTATATATACGCTTGGGCGGCAATTTAACACCCTGCTACGTTATATTTTTGGATTCTATACAAAAGTGTATCTCTGGAAATACCGAGTAATCGTGCTGACTTACTACGATTTCCATTCGTACGAATCAATGCTTGATGAATAAGATCGGCTTCTAGCTTGTCAAGCTTTAGACCCAATGTAGGTAATTTAAAAGTGCCCTCAATGATAGAATTGCTGGAACAAGTATTAAATTCACGTGGTAAATTTTCAGGCTCGATAACCCGTCCTGCTAATAAAATACTTAAACGCTCACAAAGATTCCGTAATTCTCGGATATTCCCCGGCCATTGATAGCCTTGTAATTTTTTAATCGCCTGTTTACTAAATTTAGGTTGACTCAAATTATGAACTTCCGAAAAATGGCTTAAGAAATGCTTAATGAGCGCATTAATATCTTCTTTTCGTTCTTTTAACGGTGGCAATTCAAGTGGTACAACATTTAATCGAAAAAATAAATCTTGTCTAAATTCACCTCGATCAATCTGCTGATTTAAATCTGCGTTAGTTGCAGCAATAATACGGGTATTGATTTTGTAGGGCTTTATATCGCCAACCGAAAAACACTCCCCTGTTTCTAAAAAACGTAATAATTTTGCCTGCATTGCTAAGGGAAGCGAATTGATTTCGTCTAAAAATAATGTCCCCCCCTCAGCCGTTTGAAATATTCCTAATTTATTGGTCGTTGCACCTGTAAACGCCCCCTTTTTATGCCCAAACAACTCCGATTCAATAATTCCTTCAGGCAATGCCGCACAGTTTAAAATAACAAAAGGTTTATTAGTTCGGAAACTTGCTTGTTGAATTGCAGTGGCTAAAACTTCTTTTCCTGTGCCTGTATCACCCTTTATTAAAACGGTGACATCGGTTGCCGCAACGATTCTTGCGCTGCGAAGCAGGGATTCAAATGCAGGTGATTTACCGATAATAGAATTAAATTGAGGCATAATTTAGATCTCGCTTAAAATCAGTGAATTAGATAGGTTGCAGACGCATTGGGTTTAGCCATGGAAAAACAGCTAACAGCGCAAGCCCTATCATAAGAATGCCAACGACTTGTTTGAACAATCGCATTCTAGATAATTTAGTTAGAATGCCTGTCATTATACCTATTCCCATGACAGCGGGTAAAGTCCCTAATCCAAATGCCAGCATGGTTAAAGCACTTCTTAAAACATCGCCTGTGGTTGCAGATAAGGTTAAAGCACCATAGACTAAGCCACAAGGTAACCATCCCCAAACCATCCCAAATAACAAAGCATGTAGCCGTGTTTTGACGGGAATTAATTGTCGTCCATAAGGCTCAATTAATCGCCAGAATTTAGAACCTAATCGCTCTATGTAAGCAAAACGCGGAAACCAACCCGCAATATATAATCCTGCGCTTATCATGATAATTGCAGAAAATAATTGTAAAACACGATTCCCTTCCCCGTGCGTAATCGGTAGGTTAAATAAAGCGCCTAATAAACCGACAATTGCGCCAGCCAGTGTATAACTACTAATTCGACCAATATTATAATTTAGTACAAAAAAAAACAGTTGTTTCTTGTCATTTCTAATTTCAGGCGTAAGGCTTAAGGTCAAAGACCCAATTATTGAACCACACATACCAATACAATGAACACTACTGAAAACCCCCATCATAAAGGCGACCAAATAAGAGCTATTAAAAGCTATATCAAATTCCATAACCTATCCACAATAGCATATTACCCTCTCAAGATATAGTTCAAATTTTAAACTTTGATACAGAATTTTAACGTGATGCGACATTTTGTCACATTTATAAAGCTTGATAATTAAGCTAGTATGTTGGCTTTATTTACAGATTACGTTCTTACCTTAATAATAGTTAGGAAATAATAGAGTATGGCAATGAGTCTTAATGATACATCAAGCACTTATCCTAGAACCAAAGTTTGGTTATCTGTCTGGCTATCTTTTATGCTGTTACTGGTTTCTATTCTGCATAACTTTGGGGTAAATACTGCCCATTATTCACATAGAAACGAACTCATTTTAATTGAGATCACCTTGCTTTTGATTGTCATCTTATTCGGTCTTAGCCATTTTATTTCTGGTCTTTATTATCTCATTAACAATAATAGGAAAGAACTACAACAATCTGTCATCTGTTTTATTATTATCTTATCAACCCTAGTTGTTGCAATTTTTATAGATGCAGAAACCTTGCTTTATGTCACTTAAAGCTATGCTTCCCATAATTTTTTATTCCTCGACCCCTTCTAATTTAGAAATTTTTTGTTCTCCACATTCGATACCTACTTTTTTTAACGCTTGTCGCATACATTGCATTTGTTTATCAGTTTGATGAATATGATCTAACATTCGATTAATGGCTTCAATAATAGGGTCTGGCATATTCGCGGTTTCACCATAAGCATCAAAACCAATTTTATTGGCAGTTTTTTCACGTAGACTTTGAGATTTCCTAATTCGCCCAGGAATCCCCGTAACGGTTGCATGAGCGGGAATAGATTTAACCACAACGGCATTTGAGCCAACACGGACATTTTCACCAATCTCTATTGGACCTAAAATTTTAGCCCCTGCACCGATTACAACGCCATTACCTAATGTGGGATGACGTTTACCTTTCTTCCAGCTTGTACCGCCCAAGGTAACGCCATGATAAAGGGTGCAGTCATCACCAATGACTGCGGTTTCACCAATAACAACCCCCATCCCATGATCTATAAAAAAACGTTTGCCAATTTTTGCTCCAGGATGAATTTCTATCCCCGTAATCCAGCGTGAAAAATGGGCAATAAAACGGGCCATCCATTTAAACCCATGATTCCAAATATAATGATTTAGGCGTTGAATAAGTAGTGCATGAAACCCTGGATAACAGGTTAATATTTCAAAAACAGATTGAGCGGCAGGGTCTCGTTCAAAAATATAATCGACGTCGGCTTTTATTTTTTTTAACATTAGGAATCACCTTGGTTGTGATTTTGGGAAAAACGCAAAATACCGCGCAAAATATCTAATTCTTTATTATCTAATTGAATTCGATTATAAATTCTACGCAAACGTCGCATTAGGGAAACTGTTTTATCAGGGCGTAAAAAGCCAATATCCGCTAATGTTTGTTGTAAGTGTTGGTAAAATAAGTCCATTTGCTCGGCGGTGGCTAAAGAATTTTCATCTTTATCACCGACATTAGCTTTATTTTGGGCTTCTCCCTTTGCCATAAATAACTCATAAACAATAACTTGAACGGCTGCGGCAAGGTTCAATGAGCTGTAATCTTCATTGCAAGGAATACGCAAAAGATAATGGCATAAATCTAATTCATGATTTTTAAGCCCCGAATTTTCACGCCCAAAAATAAGCGCGATATTATTCTCTTGTGGTTGTGAAATACATTTTATCGCACTTTCACGTGGACTGAGTTCTGGCCAACTAATCGTTCTAGCTCTTGCACTACAGCCAATCACTAATTGACAATCACTAATCGCCGCTTTTAGATTATCATAAATCATTGCATTAGCAAGGACATCATCTGCCCCTGATGCTCTTGCCGTAGCATCAGCACTAGGAAATTGTTGGGGGGATACCAAGCGTAATTGCGAGAGTGACATATTTTTCATCGCCCGAGCAACCCCGCCGATATTCCCTGGATGAGAGGTTTCTACAAGAATAATTTTGATATTATTTAACAAAGAAGGATGCTCTTTTTGAAAAAAGAACAAATTTTAACAAAAGATTTGTTACTCTAGTGATATTTTATTACTCTAAATTCAAAATTTTAACTTATGAACCCAATGCTTAACATTGCTATACGTGCTGCAAGAAATGCAGGTGACATTATTCAGCGTGCTTCTGAAAATGTTGGTCAATTGAAAATTAATTTTAAAACCCAAAATGACTATGTAACCGAAGTGGATCGAATGGCAGAACAGGAAATTATTAATGTTATTCGTACTTCATTTCCAAATCACGGTTTTTTAGCCGAAGAAAGCGGTGAACAATCAGGAGATGATTATGTTTGGATTATTGACCCCCTAGATGGAACAACCAATTTTTTACATGGGTTTCCTATTTATGCGGTGTCTATTGCTTTGAAATATAAAAATAAATTGCAATTAGCTGTCGTTTATGACCCTGTAAGAGATGAGTTATTCACTGCAGAAAAAGGCGGCGGTGCAATGCTAAATAATCGTAAAATCCGTGTT
>CAYROI010000021.1:25430-28782 GCA_964425835.1 uncultured Methylococcaceae bacterium | reverse complement strand
TTTACCCCACCTTTGAATAAAGAAGCAAAAGTCATGTATTTAGGATTAGCTTGTTCCCCTTGTTTTCAGCGTGAATGTCCTTTAATGCACAAGGATTGTCTAACAGGAATTAAGCCTAAACAAGTGATTGAATTAATAGATCAAACGTAAGTAGGTTTAACAAATGGAAGGAGGAAGGGATAGAAATCGAGAAGAAAGAAGGTGTTTTAATGACCGCTAAAAAGATGAAGCAAGCAGGTATGGAGGACACCATAATTACTCAAATAACGGGGTTATCTATTGAGGAAATAAACAGTTTATCTTGAGAAATATAAGCTGAGAATTTTTTGATAAGGTAATGATTTCGTTTAGCTAGTAGCCGTTCTTTTTTTTCAATAGACTTATCCATTAAAAAATCTTAGACCTTGGTATAAGCTATCTCTGGGATTTAAAAGGACAAGTCTAATGTAGTAAATATTTCAATTAAATTGGTGTACAACGCAATCTTCTCACTCTATAGCCTTTTGCAACAAAGCGTTTTTTTGCTTTTACGACAGCTTTTACTAAGTTGGGAGCTTTAACGATTACTTTTCGAGCATTAGGTCCAATAGTCCCATCTTTTTTAGCATTTCCACATAAGTACTTCCCTGCATGAGATAAGGGAGATGCGCCTAAAAGTATTGCAAAAGTTATCGTGACGAGGGTTGTTTTAAACATTTTTGTTTGTTTGGTATTCATATCATTTCCTAATTAAATTATAAGGTCTTTAAGTCTTTAGACTTCCTGCTAAAATGGAACAACGTCATAACTAGCTGCTATTCAACGCATTAATGACTAAAATACAAGAGCCTTTTATTCGTGTTTTACTACTCGCGCACTAATGAACCCATATCATTGATTAAAGTTATTTTGCATCAACATCAAGCTGATTAATCCCATCAGCACCTAAGGACAGCTTTAATGTCAATAAAGCAGGACGATACTCAGTTAGAACAATAGATAACGGATTCTTTTTAATTGTTTTTTTCAGCGTAACAATAGGAATTAAACGCGCAATTTTGGCTTGTTTAAAGTTTGAATAACCTAATACAACACCAAGATAACGCGCCCCCGCTTCTCTATCTATAATCAACGCTTGCCTATTTCCTGGTAAAACAATAAAGCGTTCAATCCCAATACAAGCAGGATCAATTTGCTCAGCAGTTAATAACCGTCTTAAACCACTACTAGATTTTGAAGCAATTAAAAAAGCCCTAGGGTCAGTAAATTGAAACACTTTCATTAATAAAGCATTCGGAGCATTATCAAACGCATTGAGCGATTTTTCAGACTCAATTTTCAAAGAAATTGCTTTTTGTTGATACGCCCAAGGAATTTCAGAAATCTTTTTAGCTTCTGCATCAAAAACATGACCTTTATCAACCCAGTTTTGTTGTTCATCATCCCAATGCCACTGATTAACAACAATGGGCTTTAGCGGCAATTGTATAGGCTTTTCAGGTTTTTGCACACAAGCAGTTATTACTAAAACTAATAATAAACTTTTAAGTACCGTTGCTAATTTCATCGCTTAAGTCATCATTTGTTTATGAAAAAGGTTGTTGTAAAACAATCGTTTCATTTCGATCTGCCCCTGTCGATAAAATAGCAATTTTAACCCCAATTAATTCTTCAATCCTTGCAACATAAGCTTTTGCATTGTTAGGTAATTCTTCAAATGCGGTAATCCCTGCTGTCGTTTCTTCCCAGCCAGCCATTTCTTCTATAACAGGTGTACAGGCAGCATATTGTTCCGCGCCTAACGGTGCGATGTCTGTTTGTTTGCCATCAATTTCATAAGCCGTACAAATTCCAATTTTGTCTAAGCCATCAAGCACATCTAGTTTGGTTAAACAAATACCACTTAAACTATTCATTTGTGCGGATTTTCGCATGGATACAGCATCAAACCAACCCGTACGCCGTTTACGTCCTGTGGTCGCACCAAATTCGTGACCTTTTGTCCCTAAATGCACCCCATTTTCATCCGTTAATTCCGTCGGAAATGGACCATTACCCACCCGCGTAGAATAGGCTTTAGTTATGCCAAGCACATAATCTAAATTTAAAGGACCTATGCCTGTTCCTGTCGATGCCCCACCCGCAGTCGTATTTGATGAAGTAACATAAGGGTAAGTCCCATGATCTATATCTAACAACGCTCCTTGCGCGCCTTCAAATAAAACATTTTCACCTTTTTGATGATAATCATTAATTTTTTCGCCCACATCAATCAGCATTGGCTTAACAATTTCAGCTAATTTTAGAGCTGCATCTAATGATGGTTGGTAATCAACCGCCTCAACTTTATAATAATTAATTAACATAAAATTATGATAATCAACTAATTCTTTAAGTTTTTCAGCAAACAATTCAGGGTTTAATAAATCTCCTGCTCTTAAACCCCGCCTAGCAACTTTATCTTCATAGGCAGGCCCGATTCCACGTCCTGTTGTACCAATCGCTTTATTACCACGCGCAATTTCACGCGCTTGATCTACCGCTATATGAATCGGTAAAATTAGGGCACAAGCTTCACTAATCTTAAGTCGCGTCCTAACCTCAATGCCTGCTTCTTCTAATATTTCAATTTCTTCTGCTAAGGCTTCTAAGGATAAAACCACCCCATTGCCAATTAAGCATTCAACTCGATCTCTTAGAATACCTGATGGAATTAGATGAAGAACCGTTTTTTTTCCCTCAATGACTAAGGTATGCCCTGCATTATGCCCCCCTTGAAAACGAACTACCGCCGCTGCTTGGTCAGTTAATAAATCAACTATCTTACCCTTACCTTCATCGCCCCACTGTGTGCCGATGATAACAACATTTTTTCCCATAATTATCCCAAATTTAGACTAAAGGCATCACTTGCCAGTTTTGATTTTCTTTAATTAAAATTGCACTGCAACTTAATTCTTTCCCGCCACCTGATTGATTGGGTAACTGTTGTATAACCACCGAACCTTTCGCTCTTAAATTCTTAACCAATTTAAATAATTGAGGGTCATTCACACAGGGCGCAAAAATTCTTTCTTGGATATTTTTCTCAACAAAAGTTTTAGTTAATGAAGCCAAAAATTTTAAATCAGCACTAAACCCTGTGGCAGGACGCGCTCGTCCAAAAACACCACCAATATTATCATAACGCCCACCTCTCGCTATTTCTCGACCAATATTGGGAATAAAAGCGGCGAAAACAACGCCCGTGTGATAATGATAACCCCGTAATTCTGCTAAATCAAAATTAATCGCCAATGAAGGAAAAATAACACTTAATTGTTCAGCAAGCCTTTGTAGATCAACTAAATAGTGTTTAATCTCATCTGTTGCC
>CAYROI010000021.1:21115-25330 GCA_964425835.1 uncultured Methylococcaceae bacterium | reverse complement strand
TTCATGTCGTAAATTATGGGCATCAATCCGAGCGACTTGAGGGGTCATATCAGCACGAACGCCAAGCATTGCGCCATCTAATTGATCGGTAAATTTAAACGTTTGTAAATCGAGATCATGCCCTGTTCCTGTCAACAATGAGGCTAAATAATCAATTAATGGGGGAATCACAAGTTCATAACCCCAGCTATTAAAAATAGCTAATAACTGGCGACGCAAACGCTCTAAATGCGCCGCGTCATTGGGCAACACTTCTTCTATTCCATCAGGTAATAACCAAGGGTCTTTTTGTAACATTATTTTATGTCCATTCGCAGAAAACGCCCCATATGAATGGAGCGTTTTAGTGGCGATGCCTTTAGAGAAAATAATCTCTAAGGAATTATTTATTGTTGTTTCTTAAAATATTTAAAGAAATCAGAATCAGGATCTAAAACAATCATATCACCTGCATTTGAAAACGTCTTTTTATATGCATTTAAACTACGATAAAAACTAAAAAATTCAACATCTTGACCATAAGATTTAGCATAAATTTCAGCCGATTTACCATCGCCTTCCCCGCGTAATGTTTCTGCATCACGAAAGGCATTCGCTAAGGTAACTGTTCTTTGACGATCAGCATTAGCACGGATACGTTCTGCAGCTTCCGCTCCCTGAGAACGAAATTCACGGGCGACACGCTCACGTTCAGCTTCCATACGCCGATAAACCGAATTGCTGACTTCATCGGGCAAATCAATTCGTTTAACTTGAACATCAACAATTTCCATCCCTAAACTCGCAGCAATCGTACGAGAACTGGCAATTAGAATATCACGAATAGCACTACGATCTGTAGAAACCAACTGTTTAATATCACGTTTACTAAATTCTGCACGATAGGCATCTTTAATAATTTGATCCAGCCGTAAATTGGCTTGATTAATATTACCAGAAACAACCGTATAAAATTTAGTAACGTCCCCAATACGCCATTTAACAAAAGAATCTACGATAACATTTTTCTTTTCTGCAGTTAAAAACCGCTCAGGTTTTGAATCCATCGTTTGGATTCGGTTATCAAATTTCTTAACTTTATTAACCATAAAAGGCCATTTAAAATAAAGTCCTGGGGTGTAATCTGATTTAATGATTTTCCCAAATTCAAACTTAATCGCTTGTTCAGTTTCTGTTACCGTAAAAACACAGCTGGTTGCGATAAAAAACACTGCCATAAGACCGACTAAAATTTTATTAGCTATCATTATCGTCCCCTTTCTGTACGAGTGCGTGATGAAACTCTAGGTGCTACTTGAACAACTTTATGAGGTAAAGATCGAGAATCATTAACAATGGGTTTATCTAAAGTTTGTTCAGTGGTTGATGCCGCTATTTTATCTAAGGGCAAATAAAGTAAATTATTCCCGCCTTTTACATCAACCATGACTGTTTTAGTTTTGGCTAAAACTGTTTCCATTGATTCCAAATATAAACGCCGCCTTGTAACTTCAGGTGCTTTCCTATACGCTGTTAATAATTTCATGAAACGGCTAACTTCCCCAGTAGACTTAGCAATGACCTGCTCTTTATAAGCTTCAGCTTCTTGAATTTTTCTAGCGGCAGCACCACGGGCTCTGGGAATAACATCATTTGCATAAGCTTCGGCTTCGTTAATCAATCGTTGTTGATCTTCACGGGCTTTAATCGCATCTTCAAATGCCCCTTGCACTTGTTCGGGTGGTTGTGCATCCTGTAAGTTTACACTGGTAATTTGAATACCTGACTTGTAAGAATCCATGACAGTCTGAATTTCTTTTTTAATTTTAGCCACAATCTCTCCGCGACCCTCAGTTAAAACAAAATCCATTTTACTACTTCCAATAACACCCCGTTCCGCACTTTCGGTTACTTGTTTCAAAGTCGCTTTAGGATTTGCTACGTTAAAGAGAAAATCTTTGGCATTTTTAACTTGATATTGAACGGCAAGACGCACATCAACAATATTTTCATCCTTAGTCAACATTAACGCTTCTTTAGGGACAGAGCCAACGCCTCGCCCTCCCGCAGAACGATAACCCACTTCAATATAACGTTGTTGCTTAATATTAACTAATTCAACCTGTTCAATGGGATAAGGAAAATGCCAATGCCAACCTGCTTCAGTTGGCGGGGCAATATATTTTCCAAATCGCATTTCCACACCATTATTACCTTCATCAACAATATAAAAACCACTGATTCCCCAAAGAAATAAAGCGCCTGCAAGTAAAATCCCAAGCCCTATGGAAACACTTGATGAATTACCACCATCACCACTATTACTACCATTGCCACCACCAAAAATACCGCCTAATTTTTTTTGCAATGAACGAATTGCTTCATCCAGATCAGGTGGACCTTGCTGATCTTTACGACCACTCCAAGGGTCTTTATCATCACCACCGGGTTCATTCCAGGACATACAGATGCTCCAAATTGGGTTACTTCAAAAATTAAATTTACGTGTTCGATGAGCTATTCTATCGTAAATAAGAACCATTTCTATTTTTTTGCTCATCTTTTTGATAAAAAATAAGCCTCAAATATTTGTATGCCAACTGTAGCTTACCAAATACATGAAGTTTTATAATTTAAGGACTTAACTTATTTTTTATATTATTTCTTCCATTTCAACAGACTTAAGCAAACCTAAATGCTTTTTATCAATTTCAATCGCCAAATTCCAGCCACCATAATCATCAACTTCTTCATTAATAATTTTCGCAAAATTAAATAACTTGGCACGCACCGCTCCCTGAGCAGATGACAAATAAAGCTTTCTTTTTACCTTACTTGAGGTAAACAATTCGGTCAATGCTTGATAAAGTAGCTCAAGTCCCGCGCCTGTCTGTGCTGAAAGCCATACTCGAATAGGTTGACCCTCATTATTATAATCAATATGCGGCGTAATATTTTCAAGCAAATCAATTTTATTAAATACTTGTAATTGCTTAATACTACCCGCCTCTATTTCGCTAAGGACTTCATTAACCTGAAAAATAGTGTCATCTCTATCGTTAGCATTTGCATCAATCACATGTAATAAAAGCTCAGCTTCACTCGCTTCTTGTAATGTTGAGCGAAACGCTGAAACTAACTCATGGGGTAAATGACGAATAAAACCGACGGTATCGGCTAAAATAACTTCTGAACCCTTTCCAATTTCACAGATTCGTAACGTGGGATCTAACGTTGCAAAAAGCTGGTTTGCCGTATAAATATCCGCCCCTGTTAATTTATTAAACAAAGTCGATTTACCTGCATTAGTATAACCTACTAATGAGACAGCTGGGACTTCTGCTTTTTTACGTTTACTTCGCCCTTGATGTCGTTGTTTTTCAACTTTTTTCAATCGCTGTTGAATTAGTTTAATTCGCATTCCTAATAAACGTCTATCGGTTTCTAGTTGTGTTTCGCCAGGACCTCTCATTCCTATCCCGCCTTTCTGACGTTCCAAATGCGTCCATCCACGGACTAAGCGGGTTGATAAATGCCTAAGCTGGGCTAATTCGACCTGAAGTTTACCTTCAAAGGTTTGCGCTCTTTGGGCAAAAATATCTAAAATCAAACCATTTCTATCAACCACCCGAACTTCTAGTGCTTGCTCAAGGTTTCTTTCTTGACTGGGAGATAAAGGATGATTAAATAAAACCAATTCTGCGTTATAGCTTTGAATTTCAGCTTTTAATTCCTCAAGCTTGCCTGTGCCTACAAAATAGCGCGGATCAGGTGAACGACGACTCCCTGTTAGCGTATAGACAGGATCAGCTCCTGCCGATCTTGCTAACTCTTTTAATTCAAATAGGTCTTCTTGACCTGCATGTAATGTAAGGTGAACTAAAATAGCGCGTTCACCTATACCAGGACGATCAAACAATCGTACACTCCTTCAAAAGACGTATTTTACTCATTTTCACCCACTAATTTACTATCACGCTCCATTTTAACGGGTTTTCCAGGAACAATAGTAGAAATAGCATGTTTATAAACCATTTGACTTACAGTGTTTTTTAACATAATGACATATTGGTCGAAAGAATCGACCTTACCTTGTAATTTAATTCCATTGACTAAAAAAATAGAGACGGGAATATGCTCCTTTCTAAGTGTATTTAAAAAAGTGTCCTGTAGATTTTGAGCTTTTGACATCCAATTTCTCCCTTATTATTGTTTAATTAAAGTTTATAAAAAACC
>CAYROI010000021.1:2102-21015 GCA_964425835.1 uncultured Methylococcaceae bacterium | reverse complement strand
TAGTTTTTAACAGGATTACCAAAAAATAGATTACGAATTAACTTCCGCATTAAATCAATTGGGATAATAATCACTGAAAATAATAATACCCACAGCCATTCTTGGGCGGTAATCGCTACAGTACGCAAAATTTCACCGCCTAAATAAGTAAAAATAATTTGTACTGTAAAAATAATACTAACCACCCATAAAAAGTTTTTGTTTTCTAACAAATGATCGAATAAATTCAAACTTTCCGTTCGTGCATTAAATTTATTAAAATTATGTAAAAAAACAAAAAATGCAAAAAAAGCAGTTAAAAAAGCCGCTTCATTATGAAATAAATCTCTTATCGGACTATAAGTTAGAAAAATTAAACTTAATGTTGTTGCACTAATCCCATTAATTAAAATAGATGACCACATATCGCCATTAATTAAAGGCGCATCACGTGAAATAGGGGGTTCATGCAAATAACGTTCAATTGCCACCTCGCCTGAAAAGGCCAAGGCGGCCAGTGTATCCATAATTAAATTAATCCACAACAATTGTATCATTGTTAACGGGAGCGCATACCCCATAAAAGGCGCAATAAATGCGAGCAAAATCGCCGATAAATTTACGGTTAATTGAAAAATTAAAAATTTACGGATTGATTTAAATAAAGTGCGTCCATATAAAACCGCTTGGGTAATTGAGTAAAAATTATCATTTAAAATAACAATATCACTTGCTTCTTTAGTTAGTTCTGTACCACTTCCCATCGAAAAACCCACATCTGCATTTTTAATGGCGGCCGCATCATTAATACCATCCCCAGTCATTCCTGTAACCCAGTCCAATTCTTTAGCTAATTTAACTAACCGCGTTTTATCGGTCGGAGAGGCTCTGGCAATCACCGATAAATCAGGCAACATTTGTTTGACAATATTATCAGATAACTGTGATAGTTCGCTTGATTCTAAAACAAGCCCTTTTTTATCTTTAATTAACCCGACATCCTCAGCAATAGCTCGGGCGGTATCTTTAGCATCCCCTGTTATCATCACCGTATGAATACCTGCATCTTGCGCGCGTTTTACCGATTGTGCGGCGGTATCACGAAGGTTATCACGCAACCCTAATATAGCAAGTAATACTAATTCTTTAGGTAAACTTTGATCTTTTTTTATCGGTTCTGCTGTAATGGCAACGGCAATTAGTCGCATCGCTCTATCCGAAAGTTTTTTTATTTCTAATAATAGCGCATCTTTATCTAACGCTATTTTTTCACAATCGCCATTTAAAAAAAACTCGCACTGTTCCAATAAAACTTCAGGCGCACCTTTAACCAAGGTAATTTCTTTATCATTACGTACACTCACTGCCGAAAATTTACGTGTACTGGTAAAGGGGATTGAATCAATAACATCAAGCACATCTTCATCGGCTAGTTTTGCTCCCAAAGCGTGTAATAAGGCTTGTTCTGTTCGATCTGCACCCACTAATTTAGGATGATAAATATCACTTGCATCAATGACGGCACTCGTATTATTACGTAGGGAAAATGCAAGATTATGCTGTAACATTTCGGGTAATTGCTCAAATTGACGATAATTTTGCAGGTCACCCCCAATGATTTCAGCAACACTTAATTTTCCTTCCGTTAATGTTCCCGTCTTATCTGAAAATAGAATATTTAAACTTCCTGCAGTTTCAATCCCTAACAATTTTCGCACTAATACTTTAGCCTGTAATAATTTACGCATATTTAAAGATAACACAATCGCAATCATCATTGGTAAGCCTTCAGGAACAGCAACAACGATAATGATAATCGCCAATATCAAGGCTTGAACTATATGATGAATAATGTCAGGATTAGAGACTTGTTGTAAATAATTTGCAAGTGTTCCATAATCAAGAAAAATATTTTTGAACATAAAAGCAATTGCAATCGCTACACCGCCAATATAGGCAAATAAGCTGATATTTTTACCTAAGATTGCCAATTTATTTTGTAGCGGTGATAGCCGATCGTCACTATTAACAATATCAGTTACACTCTGCCCATATTCAGTTTTATCACCCACAGCCGTTACTTCCATAACCGCTTCACCCATTTCAATTAAACCTGCTCGCTGGACTAAATGATTTTTAGATAATGTTTGACCTTCATGATACGCATTTTTTTTAAAGACTTCAGACTCTCCTGTTAATGCCGCCTCATTAACTTCTAATTGTCCTGCAATTAAATAACCGTCAGCAGGTATCGTATCACCTGCTTGTAATAGTAAATAATCATCAACGACTATCGTATTAATCTTTACTTCAATTAACTTATTGTTTCTAAAAACCTTAATAGTAACAAGTGAGGCTTTTTCTAATAATTCTTGAAATGCAGTTTCATTTTTATATTCTGAGAAAGTAGCTACTATAGTAGCAATAACCACTGCAATAGCAATCCCAACCCCTTCATACCACTCAGCATAACCCCATATTGCTAAAACCGTTGTAATCATTAAGGCAATGACTAAAATTATAATAATGGGGTCTTTAAAATTCTCAATTAATTTGTCCCTAAAAGAATCCGCTTTTTTTATAGTGACTGCATTAGTCCCATTTTTCTCACGTGATTGTTTAACCTCCGTATCCGTTAAACCTTGAAATTTAAACTGCATGGCGACCTCTTTTGAGTGGTTTTAAAGAATCATCAAAAATAATTTATTACGTTTTTAGGAAAAAGAGTACACTGATGGGGATTAATATTTTTGTTATTTTACAAACCTAAATTTATGTCCAAAATAGATTCATTTAAAGCAGTAAACACGTATAACAACCGAATTTTAGCTAATTATCAACAAAAAATAAAACAGCAACACTATTTATTGAATATTGTAAAATCTACCTTACCCAAATCCTTAACGGATCATGTTTTATATTGTGTGGTTTCTGTAAAAAAATTACTTATTTATACAGATTCTTCGGCATGGTCATCACAATTACGTTTTTATCAACAATCCATTTTAAGTGCCGTTATTAATACAAATTCCATCTTTATTCAAACAATACACATTAAGATAATTATTCCAAATAATTCTTCAAAAGAGAAGTTTAAGAAAAATATCCCTTCAAAGGGTAATATTAAGTTATTGCACCATTGTGGGGAATCTATCAATGATAAAAGATTAAAACACGCTTTATTAAATTTAAGCCAAACATTGAATGAACTATCTTAAAATATTTGTAGAAGCACAGTGACCACTATACTACTCCATTGAATAAGACTGCTTAAATGAAATAGGTGCTTTTTTCTCATCTTCAAAGGCAACTATTTCCCAAGCATCTTGATTTGCTAATAACGCACGTAATAATTTATTATTTAACGCATGTCCTGATTTATAACCTTTGAATTGACCAATTAGACTATGACCTAATAAGTACAAGTCGCCAATGGCATCAAGAATTTTATGTTTGACAAATTCATCGGCATAACGCAGACCGTCTTCATTTAACACTTTGTCATCATCAATAATAATTGCATTATCAAGACTTCCACCCAAGGCTAAATTATTTTCTCTCAAAAACTCTATATCTTTCATAAAACCAAAGGTTCTTGCTCGACTGACTTCTTTAACAAATGTTGTCGATGAGAAATCCATGGTTGCCATTTTCAAATGATCTGCAAAGGCTGGGTGTTCAAAATCAATTGTAAAAGACACTTTAAAACCTTCAAATGGCTCAAACTCTGCCCATTTATCACCGTCATTGACACGAATCGTTTTTTTTATCCGAATATATTGCTTAGGCGCATCTTGTTCCGCTACCCCGGCTGATTGAATTAAAAACACAAAAGGACCTGCACTTCCATCCATAATAGGCACTTCTGCGGAATTAATATCCACAATAGCGTTATCAATGCCTAATCCTGCAAACGCCGATAATAAATGCTCAATGGTTGATATTTTTATTTCACCTTGAACTAAAGTTGTAGAAAGTCTAGTCTCGCCCACATTTTCTGGCGTTGCCTGAATAATAACAGGAGGTTCTAAATCAACTCTACGAAAACAAATACCTGTATTAATTTCAGCGGGATGTAAAGTTAAATAAACCTTATCACCTGTATGTAAACCAACACCAGTCGCTCTAATCGTATTTTTTAATGTTCGTTGTTTAATCATAAGTTAAGGCAAAAAACCTTGCATTCTATCATAAATGTAAATTTATTCCGCCTTATTACTTAACATCTTAATCCGCCTGTCTGCGTAAAAAAGCAGGAATATCTAAATAATCTAAATCCATATCCCCTTCTTTTTGTGGTTGCACACCAAAACGAGTTTCTTTAGTTTCTACTTTATTATTGCGAAAAACAGTGGGTTTATCTAAAACATCATAGCTTACATCACCTACAGCCGCTTTTTGTACTAATTTTACAGGGGGCGGCGTAATAATTTTAGGGGAATTATCGCCCATGCCTGTTGCAACCACGGTAACTTTGATTTCACCGCCCATGTCTGGATTTATCGCTGTACCAATTTTCATATCAGCATCATCAGATGCAAATGAGTGCATGATATTTCCTACTTCATTAAATTCAGTTAAATCCATATCAGAGGCAGTAATATTAACTAAAATACCCTTTGCACCTTGTAAACTAATATCTTCTAATAAAGGACAAGCGATTGCTTTTTCAGCCGCCTCTCTAGCACGATTTTCACCAGAAGCTGAACCTGACCCCATAATTGCCGTCCCCATATTAGTCATAACCGTTTCAACATCCGCAAAATCAACGTTAATGAGTCCTGGGTGCGTAATTAATTCAGTAATACCTTGTACAGCATCAAGTAATACATCATTTGCCGCTTTAAAAGCATTTATTAAAGAAAGGTTATTACCTAAAACAGGTAATAGTTTTTGGTTAGGAATAATAATTAGAGAATCAACATGTTCTTCTAATGCTTTAATACCTTCTTCTGCAACAGCTACCTTCTTTTTCCCTTCAAAATCAAAAGGTTTTGTTACTACTGCAACGGTTAACACCCCTAGATCTTTGGCAATTTGAGCAATCACTGAAATAGCCCCTGTTCCCGTTCCACCACCCATTCCAGCAGTTAAAAACACCATATCGGCACCATCAATCACTTCTTTTAAGCGTTCTGCATTTTCTTCAGCTGCTTTTTTTCCAACCTCAGGACGCGTTCCAGCACCTAATCCTTTAGTCAATTCAACGCCTATCTGTACCACTGTATCGACATTTAAGCGTCTTAACGCTTGTGCATCGGTATTCGCACAAATAAATTGCACGCCGTCAATACTGCTATCAACCATATGATTCACAGCATTACCACCGCCACCGCCAATACCAATAACTTTGATGATCGCATTTTCATTGCTTGCATCGACTAATTCATATCTCATTTTACCGCCCCTTAAATATAAAGCCTCATTAATTTTTTAAAAGTTGCCTTGAAACCAATTTTTGATCATTGATAGCAACCCAGAAGACTCTTCTCCCGCCCTATCAAAACCACCATGATGCTCTCTACCATAGAGTAATAAACCAACACCTGTTGAATAGATGGGGTTTTGGACAACATCAGTTAATCCAGCTATATGTTGCGGCATTCCCACACGTACAGGGATACGAAAAATTGATTCTGCTAATGCCGTTAACCCGCTTACTTTTGAGCTACCCCCTGTTAATACAACGCCCGCTGTAATTAAATCTTCATAGCCACTGCGTCTTAATTCTGCTTGAACCAAAAGCATGAGTTCTTCATAACGAGGTTCTACAATTTCAGACAAATTTTCGGTTGAAATTTTACGTGGTGATCTTTCACCAATACTAGGGACTTCAATCAGCTCTTCATTACTTGATAACTCGGTTAAAGCACAGGCATGTTTACATTTTATTTGTTCGGCATTTTTAGTCGGTGTTCGTAAAGCCACTGCAATATCGTTAGTTACTTGATCGCCTGCAATAGGAATAACCGCCGTATGTTTAATTGCGCCATCAGCAAAAATAGCAATATCAGTCGTCCCCCCCCCTATATCACATAATAAAACCCCCAATTCTTTTTCATCATCCGTTAAAACTGACGTACAAGAGGCTAATTGTTCTAAAACAATATCATCAACATCTAATCCACAACGACGAATACATTTAATAATATTCTGAGCTGCACTGACACTCCCCGTTACCATATGAACTTTGGCTTCTAGGCGAATACCCGACATGCCAATAGGCTCTTTAATGCCATCTTGTTGATCAATAACAAATTCTTGTGGCAAAATATGTAATATTTTTTGATCGGCAGGAATTGCAACCGCTCTTGCAGAATCTATGACTCTATCAATATCATGTTGCTTGACCTCTTTATCTCGAATAGCAACAATCCCATGTGAATTAAGACTTTTAATATGGCTTCCCGCAATACCTGCGAAAACAGATTGAATTTGGCAACCTGCCATTAACTCAGCTTCTTCCACAGCCCGTTGTATTGAATGAACAGTTGATTCTAAGTTAACCACAACCCCTTTTTTCAAACCTCGTGAGGGTGCTGTTCCTATGCCAATAATCTCAAGATCATCATCTTCATAATCATATTCTCCAACAATAGCTGCAACTTTTGAAGTTCCTATATCTAATCCTACAACTATACTACGCTCTGTTTTTTTTGCCATTATGCATACTCGTTAAAAGCATTGATGTTTCCCAATTGTATTGTTATTACTTAATGGTCTTTATTGTCCACTGAAATGAATCGTTTTACCATAACTCATCGTTTAAATTGTGAATTATAAAGGTAATTTTACTTAAGACATTAGGTATAAAGCACCACTATGTATCTATTTTTAGTGTAGTCATTAATGCTAACAAGCTTCGTTAAAACTGCACTTTTTGACATTTTTAGCTATATCGTTATTATTTCCAAGTGACCGCATAACCATTAGGATATCTTAAATCCACCGTTACAATCTCCCTACCATCATTTTTTTTCAATATAGGTAAAGTTTTGAGGAAGCGATTAAGTTTTTTAAAGGGTGTTTTCTGCCCTAATTTTAATTCTAATCCATTAGAAAATCGTAATGTCCATGCCCGACGCTCATTAACATTAAATTCTTGCAATTCTAAAGCATGCTCGGCTAAGCTTTCCTGTAAACGTTTCATAATTTGCATTAGCTTTTTTTCTAAACCTTTAGGCCCTGTTAGTAACGGTAACTTCTTAAAATGGGTTAAGTTATTAGGAATAAATAAATCCCCTTGTTCATTCAGTAAACCTATTTTCCCCCAACGAACGATAGGATATTGTTCATAAATTTTTATTGCAATCGTATCAGGCCATATACGCCGAACCTTAACTTGAGAAACCCAAGGTAAATCTAACAATTCACCTTGTATTTCCTGCATATCTGCATTTAAAAATCCCGTTAAAACTTGCGGTAACAAGGCTTGTTTTATTTCCTTTTTAGTAATGTACTGATAAATCCCTTCTATTCTAACATATTTAATTGGCAGTAAATCAGCTCCTTGTGCTTTAAGCTCTTTCCAGCCTACCCAAGCCATTCCAATAATGAGTGTGCTAATAAGTAGCCACTTTAAATTTAAGTGTTTCATCGATTAAAAAAAGGCAGCCTCTTATTTTAAACTGGTCTCTAAAATTCTCCATACCAGCTCATCAAAACCTATTCCTGATTTTGCAGCTGCCATCGGAACTAAACTATGTGTCGTCATTCCTGGAACGGTATTGATTTCAATTAACTGTGGGTTATTATTTTTATCTATAAAAACATCAACACGCCCCCAGCCTGCCACATCAAGTCCTTTATAAGCTTGCAGAGCCAATTGTTGCAAAGCTTTTTCTTGTTGATAATCCAATCCACAAGGACAATGATACTTGGTTGTATTGGATTCATATTTTGCTTGATAATCATAAAAATCATTCCTTGTTTCCAACCTAATCACAGGCAACGGCTCATCATTTAAGATCGCCACCGTATACTCATCACCTTCCACCCAACTTTCAGCATAAACATCACAGTGATACTTTGAAGCCTCATTAAAAGCTTGTAATAACTGCTGTCTATTGATAGCTTTACTCATCCCTAAACTAGAGCCTTCTTTTGTAGGTTTCACCATCAGAGGAAAATCTAATTTTTCTATACAGGCTTCAATATCAAATTTATTTTTTAACAAAAACCATTTTGGTGTAGGTAAATTTAAACCCCGCCAACAAAGTTTTGTTTTCAACTTATCCATTGTTAACGCAGAAGCGGTTACCCCACTCCCCGTATAAGGCAATTTCATTAGCTCTAATACCGCTTGTAAAACCCCATCTTCACCGCCACGCCCATGAATGCTATTAAAAACACGTGTAATCTGTTGATTTTTTAATGCTAACAAAAGATTATCTTTAACATCTATTGCAATAGCATCAACGCCTTGACGTTTTAAAGCATCAAATACTGCCGTACCACTCGCGATAGAAATTTTTTTTTCAGCCGCCACACCGCCCATTAATACCGCAACTCGACCAAATTGTTTCGGATCTTTAATTTTTATAGGATTCATAAACGCACGCCAATTTTACATACTTCAGTCTGTAAATCTACATTACATTGCACTTTAACCTGTGCCTGTACATAATTAATTAAAGCTTCTATATCTGCCGCGGTTGCTTGATTCATATTAACAATAAAATTTGCATGTTTTTTAGAAACACAAGCGCCGCCAATACGATAGCCTTTTAGCCCACTTTTTTCAATTAATCTTGCGGCATAATCGCCTTCTGGATTTTTAAAAACTGAACCGCAACTCGGTAAATTAATAGGTTGCGTTACCGCGCGTTTTTCTAATAAAGTTTTAATATAGGATAAACTATTTGAGGTATCCCCCTTTTTTAGCTGTAACTCTGCGGCTAAAAACCATTCTTCATTTGGTTTTTTAACCGAACGATAGCCAATATCAAATTCACTAATCGTTCGTAAATGCGTCATACCCTCACGATCAACCATTTCTACACGCGTAACAATTTCCCAAGTTTCACCGCCAAAAGCCCCTGCATTCATAGCTAACGCACCGCCCATTGTTCCAGGAATACCTGCCAAAAATTCAGCACCCACTAAACCATTATCCACACAAAAACGGGCAACGCGCATACAAGGAACACCTGCCTCTACATACACACGTCCATTTTCAAGCAAACGCATTGCTTTTAAACGACCCCGTGTATTAATAACAACCCCAGGAATCCCCCCATCACGGACTAATAGATTACTTCCCAAACCTAACCAAAAAATAGCGGTATTTTTAGGCTGTAAACGCATAAATACGATTAAATCGTTTTTATCACGTGGAAGATACATTTTTTCAGCCTCTCCCCCAATACGCCAACTGGTATATTTTGCCATTTTTTCTTTTAATAACAATTTACCCATTGTTTTTAAAACTTCATTCATAAATTATTTAAAATAATGGTAAGTTCTTCAGGTAATTTGCTGGCAATCTGTCCAACATTACCCGCACCCATGGTTAAAATAACATCATCTATTTGTATAACCGCTTTCAAAACGGATAATAAATCCTCAGTATTTTTCACAAACACAGGATCTACCTGCCCTCGCGTACGTATTGCTCTACATAATGTTTTACCATCTGCACTAGCAATCACAGCTTCCCCTGCAGGATAAATATCTAATAAAATTAAGACATCCGCCTCAGATAAAACCTGAACAAAATCTTCAAATAAATCCCGTGTCCGCGTGTAACGGTGCGGTTGAAAAATAACCACAGCACGTCTATTTACCCATGCCTGACGTAACGCCTCCATTGTCGCGGCAACTTCACGGGGATGGTGACCATAATCATCAACTAAGGTCACAACGCCCCCTTTCATGGCTATATCACCCTGAATTTGAAAACGCCGCCCAATCCCCTTAAAAACGGCAAGACTATTAATAATTGCTTGATCGGAAACATTTAAATGCGTCGCAATGGCAATCGCTGCCAGTGCATTCAACATATTATGCCAACCTGGCATATTTAAAGTAATTTGCAACGGGGACAATGTTTGTCCACGCAATACTTCAAATGATGTGGTTAATCCTTGTTGTTGTATTTCTACCGCTCGAATATCTGCTTGCGCATGAACGCCATAAGTCTTAACAGGTTTAGATAAATTAGGTAGAATTTCTCTAACCCCCGCATCATCTAAACACATCACTGCCATGCCATAGAAGGGTAAATGATGTAAAAACTCAATAAAAGTTTCTTTTAAACGCTGATAACTTCCTTCATAAGTTTCTAAATGATCTTGGTCAATATTGGTAACGACCGCCACCATCGGCTGTAAATATAAAAATGATGCGTCACTTTCATCGGCTTCGGCGACTAAATAATCACCCGTTCCAAGCTTTGCATTAGTCCCTGCACTATTTAAACGCCCACCAATAACAAAGGTTGGATCTAAACCCTCTTCTGCAAGAATACTGGCAATTAAACTGGTTGTCGTTGTTTTTCCATGCGTTCCTGCAACCGCAATTCCAAAACGAAATCGCATTAATTCAGCCAACATTTCTGCACGAGGAATCACAGGAATTCGCTGTTGATAAGCACTAGCAACCTCAGGGTTTTCATGATCTATAGCGGTAGAAACCACCACAACATCGGTATTTTCAATATTTCGTTGATGATGTCCTATAAAAACAGCCACCCCTTGAGATTGTAATCGTTGCGTTACTAAAGATTCCTTTATATCAGACCCTGATACTTGATAGCCTAGATTAGATAACACTTCTGCAATACCACTCATGCCAGTCCCGCCAATACCGACAAAATGAATGCGTTCGATATTACCTAAAACTTTTTTCGGTAACTGTTTTTCTTGGCGATGCATTAACGACTCACCGCAATACAAATAGAGGCCACTTTATCAGTCGCATCTAGCCGAGCCTTCTTCTTTGACATCATTGCCATGCTCTCTAAGTTATTGGAAATATGCGTAATTGCATCTGCTAAATTTTCTGCGGTTAATTCTTTTTGTCTTAAAATCAAAGCCGCCTTATTATCTGCTAAATAATGTGCATTTGCCGATTGATGATCATCAATTGCATGCGGTAGTGGAATAAAAATAGCAGGCAAACCACAGGCTGCAACTTCACTGACAGTCATTGCCCCTGCACGACAAATAACTAAATCCGCCCATTGATAAACTTGAGGCATATCATCAATGAAAGCGATGACATCTGCCTTAATACTTAAATTCTTATAGCTTGATTCAACGGCTTGTTGCATCGCTGAACCTGTTTGATGTCGAACCTCAATATTATCTAATAAAGCCAAGGCTTTTGGAACTTCTTCATTTAAAATTTGCGCCCCTTGACTCCCTCCGACAATTAATAACCTTAAAGGGTCATTCATTTGTCGTGGTGTTTTAGGTGCTAACTTCATAAAGCATTGTCGCAATGGATTTCCTGTACAGATTGCCTGATTCTTAATAGAAAAACTATGAGGAAATGCCTCCAAAATATACGGTGTCATCTTTGATAAAATCTTATTTGTTGTCCCAACCACACGATTCTGCTCATGAATGACCAAAGGAATACCCAATAACCTTGCCACTAGCCCACCAGGGGCGGCAACAAACCCACCCATTCCTAATACCACATCAGGTTTACGAATACGTAAAATGTTAAATGCTTGCCAACAGGCTTTTACCAATAAAAAAAGACTTTTAAATTTAGAAAAAATACCTTTTCCTCTCACGCCAGACACTGACAGCCAATCAATTTCAATGGCTTGAGCAGGAACAACACGTGCTTCTAAGCCTTTCTTAGTTCCTAACCAGCTGACTGACCATCCTTGCGTACGTAATTTTTCTGCAACAGCAAGCGCGGGGAAAATATGCCCGCCTGTTCCCCCTGCCATAATAACTATCCGTCTTCCCATTTTTTATTTCTCTTTGCATTTTTAGTCATTTCTTTCATTGCTTCATTATGGATTCGAAATAAAAGTGCGACTGCAGCACACATAACAATAAGACTGCCTCCCCCATAACTCATAAAAGGTAAAGTCAGTCCTTTAGTGGGTAACATGCCCATATTAACCCCCATATTAATGAATGATTGAAAGGCAAACCAAACCCCTAAGCCATAAGCAACAAAGGCTGAAAATCGTAACTTTACTTGTTCCGCTTGAATTCCGATAACAAACGCTCTTAAAATTAATAAACTATATAAGAGAATAACGCTCAAAACACCAACTAAGCCTAATTCTTCTGCCAATACTGAAAACAAAAAATCGGTATGGGCTTCAGGTAAATAAAATATTTTTTGTATGCCACTCCCAAGCCCAACCCCAAAATACTCACCTCGCCCAAACGCAATTAACGCTTGTACCAATTGAAATCCTGTGTTTTGTGCATCTGCCCAAGGATCTAAAAAACTGGTTATCCTCGCTAAGCGATAGTCAGAAGAATAAATCAATTCTTTCGCTAAAACAAAAACGATAACGATTACAATAGCAAATTGCCATAATCGCGCCCCTCCTAAATACATCACTGCCATTGCAATCGTCAGTAATACAACAGCAGAACCAAAATCAGGTTCAAGTAACAGTAACACGCCTGCTAAAGCAAATAAAAGCAATGGTTTTAAAAGCCCAAAAAATTCCTTTTCAACAAATGCTTGGTGCCGAACGACATAGCCTGAAACATAAATCACGGAAGCAAATTTCATTAACTCCGAGGTTTGTATTCTCATTCCCATCACAGATAACCAGCGACTACTCCCATTAACTTTAACGCCTAAACCTGGAACTAATACGAGTACAAGTAAAAATAAACCGAAAATAAATAAGACAGCGCCATATTTTTCCCAAAATCGCATCGGAATTGAAATGACGACCAAAGCAGAAAAACAGCCAATAATCAGATGGATAAGTTGTCTGATGGGATAATGTAAACTATCGCCTGTCATTTTCACCCCCAAATGTAATGAAGATGAGACCATTATCACATAACCTAGACCAATTAACGACAAAGTAATCGTCAATAAAAACCAGTCCATATAAAATAAAGGCTCAGGTTGTTGTCGTTTTTTTATTGCCATTATTACGTTTCCAAAGCCATCACCGCAGCGACAAAGCAATCTCCACGCTGTTGGTAGTTTTTGTATTGATCGAGACTTGCACAAGCGGGAGAAAGTAAAACCGTATCCCCCGCATCCGCAAGTTTTGCCGCAATAGAAACCGCCGCATTCATTGAATCTGCGTGATAAACAGGGACGCAATGATTTAACGCCTGTTCAATTAATTTTGCATCTTTTCCCATTAAAATAATATTTTTCACATTTTTTTTGACAGATAACTGTAATTCACGCATATCAGCCCCTTTAGCATCACCGCCTGCTAATAAAATGACTTGTTCATCATAACCGTCTAATGCCGCAATACAAGCACCTATATTCGTTGCTTTAGAATCATTAACCCAATGTACCTCTCTAATTTTTGCAACGGTTTGCATTCGATGTTCTAGCCCTTTAAATTTTTTTAAAGCCAGACACATTTTGTTAGAATCTAAGCCGACAGCATAACCTAAGGCAAGGGCAGCTAAAGCATTCGCCTGATTATGGCGACCTGCTAATGGTAGGTCAGTACAGGGCATTAAATAATGCTGTTTGTAAGTTAAATACGCACAATTTTCTTTATTTTTAAGATGAAAATCTGCACTTTTCTCCAAACTAAACCACAAGGGATCTCGCCCTTCAATCTCCATATTAGCAACTTCTGGATCATCGGCATTTAATACCATTCGCCCATCGCCTCTAAATACTTTTTCTTTTTCTAAAATATAAGTTTCAACCGTTTTATGCCGATCAAGATGATCTGCACTAATATTTAAAACCGTTGCCGCCGTTGCATTTAATACATGGGTTCGTTCAAGTTGAAAACTAGATAATTCCAACACATAAAGTTCTGCATTTTCAGCCAATAAATCTAACGCAGCTGTCCCCAAATTCCCGCCAATTGCCGTTTTTTTTCCTGCCGCCTGCCCCATTTCGCCGAGCATGGTTGTAACTGTACTTTTTCCATTCGACCCTGTAATTGCCACAATGGGGGTGTTAGTCGACAGCGCAAATAAATCTATATCACTCACAAGAATTACCCCATTAAGGCAAGCGGCTTTAATTTCGGCTTGATCCACAGCAATCCCAGGGCTGACTATTAAATGCGTTGCCATAGAAAAATCAACGCTTTTAAAATCGCCTGTAACCAATGTTACGTTAGGAAATTCCTCCGCTAACTGCTTAGCCATCGGTGGCTGCGTACGACTATCGACTAGGATAAATTTAAAATGATAGTGACTTAAAAATCGAACAATAGAAAGCCCTGTTGTGCCTAAGCCAACGATAAATAATAATGATTGACTGGGGTTTAATCCAAAAGACTGATCTAATTGCTTAAGAATTTTGTTATCGGTTAATCGCATAAAATTATCTTAGCTTTAATGTCGCTAAACCCACCAGCACTAAAATGAAGGTAATAATCCAAAAACGAACAATAATGCGAGGCTCAGGCCATCCTTTTAGTTCGTAATGGTGATGAATAGGCGCCATTCTAAACACCCGTTTTCCTCTTAATTTAAAAGAAGCGACCTGAATAATAACCGATAAGGTTTCGACGACAAAAATACCGCCCATAATAAATAAAACTAATTCTTGCCTGACTAAAATAGCCAATACCCCTAAACCCGCGCCTAATGCAAGTGAACCCACATCGCCCATAAAAACCATCGCAGGATAAGTATTAAACCATAAAAAACCTAAACCCGATCCGACCAATGCCCCACAAAAAATAATCAATTCACCACTGTTAGGTAAGTAAGGAATCCCTAAATATTGGGCAAAATCGACATGTCCCGATAAATAAGCAAAAATCCCCATTCCAACCGCAATCATTACCGTTGGCATAATCGCCAGCCCATCAAGTCCATCGGTTAAATTGACTGCGTTACTGGTTCCAACAATCACAAAATAACTTAAAACAATATATCCCCATCCTAATTCCAAGACAATATCTTTAAAAAACGGCACAATTAACTGCGTTTCAACAGGGACAACGGCAGAATGATATAAAAATACCGAAGCAGATAAACCAATAATTGATTGATATAAATATTTTAAGCGTGACGATAAGCCATCACTATTACCCAACATGACTTTTTTATAATCATCTATAAAACCAATAATTCCAAAGCCACCTGTGACTAACAAAATCACCCAAATATAACGATTCTCCAAATCAGCCCATAATAATGTACTCACGGTAATCGCAACTAAAATTAACGTTCCCCCCATTGTTGGGGTTCCTGCCTTTTTAAAATGGGTTTCAGGACCATCATCACGGACGCTTTGACCAATTTTATCCATGGTTAATTTTCTAATCATCCAAGGTCCAATCATAAATGAAATAATTAACGCCGTTAATGTCCCTAAAATAGCTCTAAAGGTTAAATATTGAAAAACTCTAAAACCGCCATCCAATGACATCAAAAAATCAGCTAAATACAAGAGCATTGGGTTATTTCCTAAAATTATCTATTAATGCCGCAGCAACATGTTCCATCGCTTGCGTACGTGAACCTTTAATCAATAAAACTTCATCCCCTTTAGCTTCTGTTTCCAGTGTCGCAATTAAATCCATTTGGTTTTCAAAAAACAAAGCCCCTTCTCCAAAACTTTCAACACTATATTGAGCCTCATCACCGACTGCAAACAACCGTTTTACCCCTTGTTCACGAATTAATTGACCTAATTGTCGGTGAATTTCTATGCTATTCTCCCCTAACTCACCAAAAGCCCCTAAAATTAGCCATGAATCCCCCTGACAAAATTTTAAAACTTCTAGAGCAACATTAAGGGAGGCAGGGTTTGCATTATAACTATCATCAATAACAATATTACCATAACGACTAACCCAAGGTTGTAACCGTCCTTTTACGGGGGATACCGAAGCCAGTCCTTGCTGGATTTGTTCAAGCGAAATATTAACCGCTAACGCGGCAGTCGCTGCCGCTAAGGCATTATAAACATTATGTACACCTGCTAACTGCAAGCGAATCGCTATTTTTTCAGTTGGCGTATGTAAATTAAAATGAGTAACAAACGCATTATTTTCAATCGTTGAATTGATATTACTTGAATAAACATCGGCGGTTTTATCCTGAAGCGAAAATTTATAATGCGGTCGATTTCTTGCGATTTTTACCCACAAAGGATAAAAATATTCATCTTGATTGAGAATCGCTGTTCCTGATGATTTTAGTCCTGCAATAATCTCTCCTTTTGCTTTAGCAATCGCTTCCAATGAACCAAAACCTTCCAAATGGGCTTCACTAACATTGTTAATTAAAGCGATATTAGCCAAAGCGAAGCGACTGCTAAAAGCGATTTCTTTTGAATGATTTGCCCCCATTTCAATCACCGCATAACGATGCTGTTCTGATAATCTTAACAAGGTTAAAGGCACCCCAATTTGATTATTTAAGTTGCCTTGCGTTGCTAAAACATCACCATTAATTGCCAAAATAGCGGCCAGCATCTCTTTAACCGTCGTTTTACCATTGCTTCCTGTAATCGCAAAAATAGTTGCTTCACTTTTTTGTCGCCACAAGCCCGCCAATTCTGCTAAGGCTAATTGCGTATTTTTAACCACTAATTGGGGTAATAAACTTTTTACTTGACGCTCAACTAATAAAGCGGATGCCCCTGCAAGCTCTACTTGCTCAATAAAATCATGACCATCAAAATTTTCACCCTTAAGGGCAATATATAAATCGCCTTGTTGCAAACACCGACTATCAATGCTAACTGAATCAATATCAATACTGACACCAATTAAATGCGCCTTAAGTTGTAAGGCAATGGTATCCAAACTTAACCTCATGAGACCGTCCATTGTGGTAAAACGTCTTTAACAATTTCTTGGTCACTAAATGGATATTTTACCCCTTCAATTTCTTGATAATCTTCATGCCCTTTTCCTGCGATTAAAATACAATCCTCTTGAGAGGCTTGCATAATAGCGGTTGTTATTGCCTGTTTTCGATCATTAATGACGGTGACCTTATTCGTATCACAACCTAGTAAAATATCACCGATAATAGCATCACTACTTTCATAACGCGGATTATCATTGGTGATAATCACTTTATCTGCTTGATAACAAGCAATTTGTCCCATTTGCATTCGTTTTCCTTTATCTCTATCCCCGCCACAACCAAAGACTAGCGATACTTGTTGATGGTGATGTTGTTTTAAAGCAGCGAGTGTTTTTGTTAACGCATCTGGCGTATGAGCATAATCGACAAATACGCAAGGCTTTCCATTCCCCCCAAACTGCTGCATTCTGCCTGAAATATCCTTTAGTGCCGAGGCTTTTTTTGCAGCACACACTAAAGATTCCCCGCTCGCTAATAAAGTTGTAATAACAGCCAATATATTTTCAATATTAAATAAACCATAAAAATGACAACAGACCGTTGCTTTCTGCTCACGATAACAAACATCAAAGCTAAGACCTGAATTAATTAATCGAATATTTTCAGCTAAAACACCGTATTTATTTTCAATTATTTTCCCTGTTCGACTAAACGTCCATAAAACCACATTTTCAGCTAATACATCGATAATTCGCTCACTATAAGCATCATCTAAATTAATCACTGCAAATTCTAATTCAGGACGTTTAAACAATAAAAGCTTCGCTTGAAAATAAGCGTCCATCGAGCCATGAAAATCTAAATGATCCTGGGTTAAATTAGTAAACACAGCCCCTTTAAATTCAATCCCATTGACACGTCCCAACGCTAAACCGTGAGATGAAACCTCTAAAGTTACTTGTTGATTTTTTTTATTGACACACGCAGCTAACATAGATTGAAGTACCAGTGCATTAGGGGTTGTATTGTGCGTTTCTTTTAACCCCCCCCATTCTCCCCAACCTAACGTTCCAATAACAACGGATTTAGGTTGCATTTGTGCTAAGAATTGACTACAACTCGTTTTGCCATTCGTACCTGTAATCCCAATAATAGCCAATTTTTTTGCAGGATAATTATAAAAACGCGCCGCAATCTCACCGATCCTAAACGCAAGTCCCTCTATTTTAATTATTTTAGTATTTTTTAATTTACCCGCTAAATCTTCCCCTTCACCATCAGGGTCATAAATAATCGCACACGCACCTTGTTTCAAAGCCTGTGCCGCATAATGCAAACCATGTTGATTTTCACCTGCTAAAGCAAAAAAAACATCATTAAGCTTAACTTGATTACTATTAATTGTAATGCCTGAAACCTCAATATCTAATGAAGTTTCCGCAAAATCTACAATTAATTCCTTAAGCTTCATCAATTACTTTATCCTGATAATCTTCAATTTTATCAAAATTCAAATAACGATAAGTATCATCACTCGATGATTGAATTTGCTCAACATAAGTCATATATTCCTTAAAAGTTGGGATTTTTCCCATAATTGAACACACTGCGGCTAACTCCGCCGACGCTAAATAAACATTGGCATTATTACCTAAGCGATTAGGAAAATTTCGGGTTGAAGTCGAAACGACGGTTGCATTATCCGCAACCCGTGCTTGATTCCCCATACACAAAGAACAGCCGGGCATTTCCATTCGCGCCCCTGATTTACCAAAAATACTGTAATACCCCTCTTCAGTTAATTGAGCCTGATCCATTTTCGTCGGTGGTGAAACCCAAAGTTGCGTTGGCAGGCGACCCCCATAATTATCCAATAATTTTCCTGCCGCTCGAAAATGCCCAATATTGGTCATACATGAGCCTAAAAAAACCTCATCTATTTTAATATTCGCCAACGCAGACAAAGGCTTCACATCATCAGGATCATTAGGACAAGCTAACAAAGGCTCGGTAATCGT
>CAYROI010000021.1:0-2002 GCA_964425835.1 uncultured Methylococcaceae bacterium | reverse complement strand
CCTTCAATTTCTAAAATTCGCCCTGAAAAAATATTTTTCTTCCCCTTCTTCTCAACCGTCAACAAACCTTTTTGAATGGCCACATAGGGAATCGCATTCACCAAATCACGCAAGGTAATTCCCGGCTGCATATCCCCTTTAAAACGAACTAAAATAGATTCTGGCATATCTAACGGCATTACGCCTGTTGCCGCCGCAAAGGCAACTAAACCTGACCCTGCGGGAAAAGAAATACCGAGTGGAAACCGTGTATGGGAATCACCGCCCGTCCCGACGGTATCAGGTAATAGCATTCGATTTAACCACGAATGAATAATGCCATCGGCAGGACGCAAAGCCACCCCGCCTCGATTCATAATAAAATCAGGCAAACTATGTTGCATCGCCACATCAATAGGTTTTGGATAAGCGGCAGTATGACAAAAAGATTGCAGAACCAAATCAGCCGAAAACCCCAAACAAGCCAAATCTTTTAACTCATCCCGTGTCATAGGACCTGTAGTATCTTGAGAACCCACGGTAGTCATTTTAGGTTCACAATAACTATGCGGTAAAACCCCTTTAACCCCACACGCTTTACCGACAATTTTTTGTGCTAAAGTAAAGCCTTTACCTTTATTATCCACAGAGACTGGACGACAAAAAACCGTTGAAGCGTCAAGACCTAATGCTTGTCGCGCTCTATCAGTTAAACCGCGTCCAATAATTAAGGGAATACGCCCCCCTGCCCTAACCTCATCTAAAATAACCGCAGTTTTTAATGAAAATTCACAAATCAATTCATCACTGTCATGTCTTTTCACTAGCCCTTGATGCGGATAAATATCAATGACATCTCCCATTGCTAATTGACTGACATCACATTCAAACGGCAAAGCCCCTGAATCTTCCATCGTATTAAAAAATATGGGGGCAATTTTTCCACCGATACAAACACCGCCTGCACGTTTATTAGGCACATAAGGAATATCATCACCTATGTACCATAAGACAGAATTTGTCGCTGATTTTCGTGAAGACCCTGTGCCAACTACATCACCCACATAAGCGACAGGAAAACCTTTTTTCTTTAGAACTTCAATTTGCGCGGCAGCATCCGTAACTCCCTCTCGTGGAATTTTTAACATCGCTTTAGCATGTAAAGGAATATCAGGGCGTGACCATGCGTCTGGCGCAGGTGATAAATCATCGGTATTCGTCTCGCCCGTCACCTTAAAAACCGTAACGGTTAATTTTTCTAAAACCTCAGGTTTAGTTGTAAACCAATCCTCATCTGCCCATGATTGTAAAACCTGTTGAGCGAAGGCATTACCCACTTTTGCTTTTTGTTCAACATCATAAAACGCATCAAACACTAATAAACTATGCGATAAAGCGTTAGCCGCAATAGGGGCAAGTGATTCATTTTCCAACAAAGCAATCAGGGGAGCGATATTATACCCACCTAACATAGTCCCTAATAATTGGGTTGCTTTAGCGGCATCAATAATCGGTGAAGTCGTTTCAGAATTAGCAAGTGCGGCTAAAAAACTGGCTTTTACAAAAGCCGCCTCATCAACCCCTGCTGGAACGCGATTAACCAATAAATCTAAAATAAAAGCCTCTTCAGAGGCTGGCGGTTCTTTAATGAGTTCAACCAGTTCTACAACCTGTTCGGCACTCAATGGCAAAGGGACAATTCCCTCGTCAGCGCGTTCTGCAACGTGTTTGCGGTATTGCTCAAGCATGTTTTATTTTCCTTGGGTTAATTTTTAGGCATTAATGGCGATAATTTTATCATGGTTAGGATTTATAGGGTAAATAGCTAAAAATCAAGTGGACTTTTTAAATTATACTTATTAATATCACGTAATATATGGGTATAGATCATCGTTGTACCAAGGTTTTTATGTCCGAGTAATTCTTGAATGTTACGAATATCAGTCCCATTTTGTAATAAATGGGTAGCAAAGCTATGGCGTAGTGTATGTGCAGATACTTTTTTGGTTATATTCGTCGATAA
>CAYROI010000020.1:0-28835 GCA_964425835.1 uncultured Methylococcaceae bacterium | reverse complement strand
ATCGTGAAAATAGCGGATAGAACACACAAAATAAAACAAACATCTCACTTACTTGCAAGGTTAATACAAATAACCCGGCACTTATCATTAATTTTTTAGGGGTTGGTTTAAAAAAAACATACAAATGAAGTGAGGCTAAAAATAATGAAAAACCAACCGTATAAATAAGTGGCGATGAAGTTAAAAGAAAATGATCCCAGGAATCTTGTAAGAAAGTAACAAAAACGATAATAAAAATATAGCTGTAATATTTTTGCGCTGTTATTTTTTCTATAAAAAAAGCAAGATAGAGGATATTAACAATAATAGATAGCGTGGCGATTAATTTAATAAAGAATAAACTTTCGACTAAAAAAGAGAGCTTTATTACCAACCAATGAAATAGAAAAAATTGAATCCGACCTTGTTTAAATGCCCCGTCTTTAAAATCTATCCAGTCATGATAAACCTGATTAAACGCATCGTCATTAGTGGTAAAACCTAAACTCAGATAGGGGTAAAAAAATAAGATGATTGCAATAAACAATACCCATTCTATTTGTCGATTATTTGTCATGTTTGCCTATTTATTTTCCACATTAATACAAGAAAACGAAGATTATTTGAAGGACAAAGATACCAGATTGCCTAACTAATTGAAATATTGTTACGCACTATTATTGCTTTACACTAAAAAATGATCGTTAGCTAGTAATAAAGATAAAAAGTTTGATCTTACACTCAAAAACTACCTAAATGGCTTTACTTACTCGCTTTAGATAGAGTAGTATAATTCATGTAGTAATATTGATGAACTGTAAAGTAGGAATACAAACTTCGAGTCTTAACTCTAAGTATTTTTTAAGGGAGAAATAAAATGAAATCACGATATATCATTCCTCTCATTGGGTTAGCAATGTGTTTATTTGGGGCGATGGCAACAGCGGCATCGGTTGATTTTAATATGGGCTGGAATTATGGAGGCGGTTCAAGAATAAAATATCAGTTGGAAAATGGAAACTGGAAAACAACGACTGATTATGGTGGAAACTTTGGTAGCTTTTCTGGACGAGGTGGTGAAAATAAAGCGGCAACACTAAATGGTAAAAACCTAGTTGCCGCCTATTGTATTGATTTGTTTCATTCTGTGGGGCTTAATGGAAAATATAAAGCCGAAGTCACTCGCGATGGTATTATCGCTGATCGCGGTGCAATTAGAAATGCAGGACAAATTGCGTGGTTAATGACAAATCAAGCAAAAAAAGCGGTCACTTTGAATCAACAAGCAGGTTTTCAAGCAGCGATTTGGGAACAGGTTTATGGCGATAAATTTGAATTACTTTCTACAGGCGCGGTTAAAGCTGCCTATGATGGTTTTATTGCCGCTTTAGGTAATAAAACAGCAGATGTGAGTAAATTATTCTGGATTGATCCCCATTCAGGAACAAATCTATCCAAAAGTAATCAAGATATGGTTGCTTTAGCAACCCCTATTCCTGGGGCAATTTGGTTATTTGGTTCAGGGATGATTGCCTTAGTCGGTTCAAAAAAACGTAAAACTATCAAAGCAAGCTGAAATTCCTTTTCTGATTTGGAGAGTCTAAGATACTGGCTCTCCAAGCTTCATCAACTTTTCAAAATCTCTTCGTTCGTAATAAGTTAACAACAACAAAAATAAGCCCCCCGAACTAAACCAACAAATTGCAATAGAAAACAAATCATGACTCAAAAAATGCGCACCACGAATTTGTTGATCGAAACCATAAATCAATCCCAGTAATAACCCAAAAGAAAGTCCATAATATTTATAACAAGGCTGTACCAATAAAAAGAAAAAATAAAAACTTATAAATGTATAGCCCCCGCCTGCATGGGCGGCTGGAAAACAATGCCCAACTTCTAAGGTTTCGCTAATTGAATCAAACAATTCGATATAGGGGCGTGTTCCCCCAAACATGACCAAATCCCAGGGACAATAAAGATGGGTTTTATTTTTTAAATATATAATAAAACATGGTCCTATTACAGAACTAAAAAATAAAAATGTCATGGGTAACGTATAACAATAAAAATCTTTTTTAAGTCGTGTACCTAATAGGGCTACAAACATTATTCCAAGTAATATTTTAGTAAATATCCCACCATAACTATGAAGCAAAGTTGATGTGATCCAATAATCTTTATAAGGCCATTGTTTTAACTGATTATCATAAAAATTTTGACTTATCTTTAAATCCAAGTCATTCAATTCAATTAAGGTTAATAGAATTAAAAAAGCTAACAAAGGTAAAATAAAATGGTTTTTAATAAATTTTCTTTTATTAATTCTCTGCCTATAACCTTCATAGTTAACCATGCGTTGCACAATCTTGAACTACGGCAATCATGGTATCTATCGCTTGATAATCAGTACCCGACCAACATTTTTTCCCTGTTGCAGAAAGTACGGCGAAATATGGTAAACCAATTTTTAACGCACGATAGTTTGGATCATTGCGAAAACGCTCAAATTCAGCTTCTTTATCAACAAGTTTTAAAGCGATCACATCGTCACGTAACATTTTGTTTAAGGCTTGATTGGTTTCCGTTTGTTTACGAAAAGCCGTGCAGTTTGCACACCAACTGGCATAAAAATCAATAAAAATAGGTTTCCCTGCTTCTGTCGCTGCTATTTGCGCTGCTTTATAATCCCTATACCAAGAAATCCCCGCTTCCATTTCAATTTTATTTGGCTTTTGTGTTTGAGTAACCGTCGTTGTCGCTATATTTGCAGAGGCAACGCTTAAAAAAGGAATTTGTTGTAAATGGGCAATAATTAACCATGTGCCAATCAAAGCACTGATTACTCCACAAAAACGATGAAAGCGGTGATTGGGTGACGCACCATCTGATAAGGGCGCCAGAATATTGGCATACATAATGGCAAGCCATAAAGCAACCATACCTAGTGCTATCCCTAAACTTGCTGTGTCTGGCGCGCCTATAATACCTAAGCCTTTGGCAAAATAAGTATAAGCAAAATAAATAATGACTACGCCAAAACCATATTTTACTTTATTCATCCAAGTACCCGCTTTTGGTAATTTGAATTTAATCATCCCTGTTAGAAAAAAGGGAAAACCAACACCAATCCCAAACCCTGCCATCATTAAGCTTCCTTGCCATGCAAGGGTTAACTTATCAAAAAAAGTAATAACATGTCCGCTTGCTTCAATAGTTTGGGTTAATTGTGCAATATTGTCTGAAACTTGAAGTAATACGGCAAAAACAATCGGACCGACACAAGGAGAAATTACCAGCCCTGCAACAGCACCCATCAACCATGTGCCAAAAACCCCTTTTACTTGTGCTGTCTTCTGATCCAATTGACTGACATTATTTTGCATAAAGCTAAATTCAATCACCCCTAACAAGGCAACACCAAAAAAAGCAAAAAAACCTGCAAAAGCTAAATTAACATAAGCAGATTGCATGATACTATTAAATGCACCGCCACTAAGTCCTGCTAATAAACCCAGTACCATATAAGTACTAATAATACCGAGCATATAAACAAACGCATGTTTTTTACTTTCTTCAGCGCCTCCTCGGTTAGCAATAAACATAGAGGTAATCGGTAGCATTGGATAAACACAAGGTGTTGCAACAGATAATAGCCCCGCTATCAACATCAGCGAAAAGATAATGAGGGTATTGTTTTTATTTTCTTGAAATAAATTAGAAATTTTTTCTGTCCAAGAAAGATCCTTATCAAGAGAAGTATTCTTATCTAGGGCAAAATTAATTGCCAAAGAAGCTTTAGCCACTTGGGGACGATAGCAAACATGAGTCAGATCATTACAAAGTTGATATTTAACCGCTAAAGGTATCGTTGTTCCTTGGAATTTTTTTGTTTCCGCCTGCAAATGAAACGCATAAACCCCTTTACCACGTAAAACAGTTGCCTTAACGCTTTCTTCCCAAATACCTTGGGGACGTTGTTTTATTTCAAGCGTTAATCCCAATGTTTTTAACTGTTGTTTTGGGTCTAACGCAAGCGGAATATAAGCATTTTCCGTTCCTTTATCTAAATAAGCATGGTGGCCTTCAGGCACATTAATGCTTAAGTTTATTGCCTGCTGCCAGTCTGTTAATGCACGCGGTGATAGTTCAAGCTGTATTTTAGGGGCAGCATGAGCGGTATTGGCAAACACCAATAGGCTACCTATAAATAAGTAGATAAAAATTTTTAATCGTTGTGATTTATTCATAATGATGCACCCAAAGGGGTAGAAACCTGCTTTATATTAAAAAAACAAGTTTAAAAAAATAAGTGTGTATTTATTCAAAAAATGCGTTGCTATAAAGTTTTCCTTTATTATCACAACACATAAATGTGATCTCCATTTCTTGCAACCAGGTCACCCCAGTTTTACCTTTTAACATCGCAATGGTGGCAAGACTGCCTGCCACGATGCAATGATCGGCAATAACACTAACCGCTTGTAAGCCCCGAACAGGAAAAGCGGTTTTAGGATTTAATACATGGCTATACCGCTGTCCTTGAATGTCAATGTAGCGTTGATAATCGCCACTACTGGCAAGGCCACCTTTTTTTAACGTAAGGCTACCTAACGTTGCTTTCATTTTACGCGGATGTTGAATTGCAATCGACCAATCAGGAATTGTAGGTGATGTCCCAATAATAGCAATATCACCGCCTAATTCAACTAAGCCACAAGTCATGCCTAATTGGCGACATAAAGAAGCCACCGTATCGGCTGCATACTCTTTAACAATCCCACCAAAATCTAATTCCATCCCTGCTTTTGGCAAATAAATGCCTTGTTCATCCCATTCAACCACTTGCCAATCAATTAAGCGAATGAGCTGTTTACATTGTTTTTTTGTTGGCAAGCTTCGGGTTTTAAAATCCCATATTTTCCGCAAAACGCCTGCCGTCACATCAAACAAACCCTCGCTTTCCTGATAACAGTGTTCTGCATACTGTAACAAGCTCACCGTTTCGGCATCAATCGCGGTTATTTTTCCTGTCCCTGCCCGTTGATTAATCAATGAGAGCAGGCTATTTTCTCGATAACGTGAATATTTTTGCTCTAACATTTCAACCCGTTCAACAGCCAATTTCTTTACCCGCTCTGCAATCTGTACAGAAGACGCGTAAAGTTGTAATTGACAAGGTGAACCCATCGCTTTGAAATGAAATTCAAAAAGTGAATGCACTACTAGAACCGAAGCTTAAATGACGCTGTAATTAAATAGTAATTAAAATCATCAAAACTGCCGCCATTATTTCTACTCCAGCTATAACTGGATTTACGGTCAAAATATTCAATCCCGCCTTCAAATTTAAGCGATGATGTCGATGAAAACAGAGATTTAATTTCTTTGGATAATTTTACCCCGCCTGATAATACGCCAAAACTTGCTAGACGATAATCACTAGAATAATAAGCTAAGTTGTCTTTAGAATCGAAAAAGGGCTGATAAAAATTAGCACTACTTTGGGTATAAAAGCGCATCGAGGTGCGCAATTGCCAGTCATCAATAATCGGCTGATACCAACCCACTTCAAACGTATGCGCCTGCACATCCCAACTATCCAGATAAAAACGATAGTCTATGTGTAACGCGGCATTGTTTAACTCTTTGAAATTGCGCACATAACGATTTAACCAAGCCCATTTAAAGCGTTCTTTTGGACGGGTATCATCGGCAATCCCACTGAATCTAAAAAACACGGATTTATAAGGGTCTGATAAAAAGCCTGTCGTATAAGAAAAAGTCATGTTGCTACTGACTAATGAAGCGGCATCAATAACTTGGGTTATCCCAATCGAATAATCTTGAGATAATTTATTTTTCTGATAATTTAACCCTGTTGGTTCAATTTCATCAAAGGCTAAAGAAAACCCTGCTGATAGCGTCGTTAATTTTTTATTAAAATCCCAGCTGAGATTAGAACTAAAGTAACGCGATAAATAATCATGTTCACTTGAAATCCCACCGCCAATACCAACACTAACATCATCCCAATAATGGGTGAACATAAAATTTAACGCATCCCGTTTTTCTTTAATGGATGCCCCACTCAATACTTGCTTTGCTTGTGATTTGACTGATGGATCTGTACTATCAGGCACATTGAACATAGGCGATGCGCCCGAAAGAACATCTCGAATTAACCCTAATTGAACCGACATTGACTTACCAATCGGGGCAGCTAAAGATAGCTCATAAATATCGGCTTTCATTCGACTTTCACTTTCTTCATAATAGCCATACTGAAAATCGGTATGATAAGTTTCGTCAGTTCTACCTGCCTCAGCGGTTGAAATAATACCAGGCAAAGCAAGTGCTGCACAACTTAAACGCGCTAGGGTTGACATTTTTTTAGTTACAGCCACAACCACCTCCTGCGCCACCATAGCCACCTGATGCGCCTTCTTTACTAAATTGCATGTGTTGACGCAATGCGCTCTCCAATGGATCAGTATCTAATGCCATATTTTCTTGTGCTAATTGTCCCCGCTGCCAAGGTGAAACAGAAGCACACCCCACAGAAAAAAGACTTATTAATAGACCTATTGTTAATAACTTCATTATTCTACTCGGCTAATAATGCTTGTATTTTTTGTTGTAAATCTGTCTTATCTGCCGCTGAAAAACCTGTATGAATATGACGAACCACACCTTTTTTATCAATTAAAAATGAAGTCGGCATTGCTTCTACATCATAGCGTTTGGGAATCTCACCGCTAGTATCACGTAAGATGGTAAAATTAATCGGGTTTTCTTTTAAAAAACGTTGTGCTGCATCAGGTGTTTCATCTAAATTAATCGCAACCACTTCAAAGCCCTTGTTATGATAATTTTTATAAAAACTATTGAGAATCGGAAACGAAACCCGACAAGGCGCGCACCACGATGCCCAAAAATCTAAATAAACCACTTTACCTCGATAATCAGCCAAATTAACCTGTTTAGCGGCACTAATCGTTGGTAATGAAAAAGAAGGGGCTGAGCTATTTAATTCAACAGCGAAGGCAGAATAAGACAATACCATTAATGGTAGGCTTAAAATTAGGTTTTTACTAATCATGGGTCACCTGTAACAATAAGTTCTGTTTATGATAAAATGCCGTCTTTTATCAACAGAGAATAGAAAATTAAGCTTGTTTAATAGAACTATAAACATTTATCGTGCCAGAATAAATTTTTTTTAGATAATAGATTGATATTTATGATAAATATACTATTTATAAAACTTAATTTTGAATAAGGCACTATAAAACCTCTGCAAGAAAAGTAAAGAACCCTGCAAAAAAAGTAGGTTCTCGTCCTATCAACTTAACAGCTTAAAAAATTATTTAGGTAAACACCGAAATAATGGCAGAGCCAGAAAATTAGTTGTCACTTTAATAGGCGAATAACACCCCCTTTTATTATTTTAATAACTGACTATGAAAACTTATTATCCACAAATAAGCCTTGTGCTTATCGCTATTAGTATTACTTTATCAGGTTGTTCTGCGGTAACAGATACCATTGCAGCCAGTTCTCAGACCTTTACCAATGTTTCTGATTCAAGTGTAGGTTCATCCACGAATGTATCTAAAGACTCATCACCTTCTAGCTCGAATACGCAACAAGCGATTGATTTTGCCAGTATCAATTGGATGAATTTAAGTGAAAATATGTCTAAAGGAAAAGGGGAGCATTTAGCGGCAATAGCAACTTTATTAGCGGTTAAAGAAACACAGAAACTGGCTTTTTATCAAATGACGCAAAAAAAATTCACCCACCTTTTTAATCATGGTAAAACAACTGCATCCGAATTAGTTGAACAATTACAAATAGAAGTGGAAAAATTATAAATTTATTGGCGTGCTGATTTTTTACACGTCTTTTTATCCTAGGGTAAACCGTTAGTGTGCATTCCAATATTTTCCGAATTTATCCCGATAAATTCTAAGTTTTTGTCCCTGTCGGGTCATAAATACTTGTAATGCACCCCCCTTTGCTGTTGAAAACCATTGATAACCTAACTGCTGATAACGTTTTAACACTTTAGGATGAGGGTGGTGGAAACGATTTTTATAACCCACGGGGATTAATATCCATTTAGGGTTAACCTGTTGCAAAAAAGACCTTGTCGATGAGGTTTTACTTCCATGATGCGGCGCAATTAAAACATCGCTGTTTAACTTCTTTGGATAGCGTTTCACTAAACTACGTTCAGCACGTGCTTCAATATCCCCTGTCAACAAAGCACGCCCATAAATAGATTCAATTTTTAACACACAGGAATTATTATTTTTGGAACTAAACCGTCTTTTAGTCGGCGATAGCATTTCAAAATGAACCCCGTCCCATTGCCATTGTTGTCCTGAAAGACAGGCGTTAGCATGAGGTAGATTAATACTGCTATCAATCGCACCGATGGCAATATGGTCAATTAATGACTGCATCCCGCCTATATGGTCATTATCACCGTGACTTATAATTAAACGATCTATTTTAGATGCCCCAATGCCGCGTAAATAAGGGAGGATAACCATTTTTCCCATATCAAAACTAGCTGAATATTTTGCCCCTGTATCAAAAACTAATAAATGATTTGCCGTTTGTACAACGGTCGCTAACCCTTGTCCTACATCTAATAAATTAACGGAAAATTCAGCGTGCTTTAACTGATTTTGTTGTCCAAAAAGCAGCGGTAATAATAAAATAAATGCTAATCGTCGTGTAGGCATACCTTTGGGTGCAAGTAATAATAAAATGGCAATCATCGCTAATAAAATTGCCCACAGGGAAGGTTGTGGATGATTAATACTTGAGAAGGGTAAATCGCTAACCAGTTGCAACCATCCAAATAAAAATTTTAGGTTGAAATTTGCCAGCCATAATAATTTTATTGTCAACCATGGAAAGGGAAATATCAGTAATACTGCAGATAAGATTAATGGCACAATGATAAAACTAACCCAAGGAATGGCGATCAGATTGGCTAACGGTGAAACAAGGGAGGCTTGTTGAAATAATAAGAGTAATAACGGTGATAAAGCGAAGGCTAATGTGAAGTGTGTTTTTAAAATAGCAATAAACCAACGCGGCTGTCCTAAACGTTTAGTACTGCCATAAAGTAAAATAAAAACAGCAAAAAAAGATAGCCAAAAGCCGCCTGAAAGTACCGCAAACGGATTAATTAAAAGAACTAAAAATAGGATTAAGGCTAATGTCGTTGATCGGGGTAAATGACGTTGATAAATCATTAACATCATAGCGACCACTAACATCATTAACGCCCGCTGCGTGGGAATCGAAAAACCCGCTAACGCTGAATAACACAATGCCGCTAATAACGCGCTATAAGCGGCAATAGTTTGCGCTGAACAAATTAATAGTCCCGTCCACGCCCATAATTTTCGGGTAATAAAAAAGACTAAGCCTGCAACCAGTCCGATATGTAAACCAGAAATGGCGAGTAAATGGGTTGTGCCTGTTTTTTGTAATAATAACCATTGTTCATCGCTAACTTGACTTCGATCGCCAATACTTAATGCTTTAATCAAAGCTAAATAATCACCCTCAACGCCTAGTTGTTCTAATTGATCGGCAATGTGTTGCCGCCAAACAGAAATCGTATATTTCTTATTTTTTTCTGCTACTAATATAGGCTTAGAAGGACGAATATAACCTGTTGCGCCAATATCTTGTGTAAAAAGATAACGCTCATAATCAAAACCAAATGGGTTTAAACTTCCATGAGGTCGCTTAAGTTTGACCGTGAATTGCCAATATTGCCCAACTTTAAGTCGTTGATCCTTGCTGTACCAGTTTAAGCGTAATTTACGGGGAAAATGCTTTTGTGGAGAATCAACTAGAAAATCAAAACGAACGCGTTTATCATTATATTGCGGTAAACTATTGATATAACCTGAAACTTGAAGTGCAATACCTTCTTTATTTTCAGGGAGTTGTTGCGATAAATGGTATTGTGCCAAGGTAATTGTCCAGATTATCCCAAAAATACCGCCCGCTAAATGCCAAGATTTTTTATAAAGAGAAATGACAAATAATAGACAAATAACGAATAGCTCATTGAACGTTGGCAATTGACTTAATTGCTGAACCAGCAGAATCCCTGTTAAAAAAGATAAAACGAAAAGAGGCATAAATATTTAAATTGTGTAAAATGTCCCGTGAACTACCATAAAAACTTAAGCCTAATTCATTTTTTATCATGCCAAAAAAACTTATAAAAAAATACCTGCCTGATCCTGAATCGTTAAAAAAACATAAAAATCTTCAGTTTTTAGGGGAAAAACTACAAGAACCTAATCTTTGGCATTTAAACCGCCGTTCTATTAGCATGGCTTTTGCGGTGGGGTTATTTTGCGCCTGGATTCCTACCCCAGGTCAAATGGCAATCGCGGCGATTGCCGCCTTTTATCTTCGCGCTAATTTACCGATTTCGGTCGCTTTAGTCTGGTTGACCAATCCTTTAACCATGCCACCTATGTTCTATTTTGCCTATCTTGTTGGGCTTAAATTATTGGCGCAACCCTTTCCAAGTGCTGATTTTGAATTTTCGGTTGAGAGTCTACTTTCAGAATTAGGGGATTTATGGCAACCCTTTTTGTTAGGTTGCCTAGTTTTAGGGGTTATTTCAGCTATTTTAGGCTATTTAGGTGTTCAAGGAATCTGGCGTTATTCGGTCTCTAAACAATGGCGTGCTAGAAATCGGCGTAAAAAAATAAAATAGTTTAATTAAAATGCAACTTCTATCCCTAAAGAATACGTTCTTCCTCGATTAGGAATCCCCTCAGGTCGATCATCTAGTTTAGTCGAACTGGTATAGTATTCATCTAATAAATTATGCCCTTGTCCTACTAAGGTCAGCCAATCGGTGAGTTGATAACGGACATTGGCATTTAATAGCCAGTAATCATCAAGCTTCACCATCCCATCGACCGTTTCTTGCTCCATCTTGCTATGATAATAACCATTAAGATTGATATTAAGGTCTTGATACTGATACATGGCAATTAAAGACAGCATATGTTTTGCCATACGGCGTGGATTTTGTTCACTCGTTAATAAATAGGTATAGGCAGAACGTAACGACAATTCATCCGTCATTTGTGCCTGCATCTCAAATTCAAGCCCACTGGTTTTCAATGTCCCTTCAAGATTGCCATAACGTCTATTGATACTATTAAAACCTGGCGCAAAGAGGGTATCTACCTTATTGTCATTCCAACTATGAAAATAGGTTAAAGAGGTTTGATAATTACCAGAAAAATCTTGTAACCACGCAAATTCTAAAGTTTTAATCTGTTCTGATTTAAGCTCAGGGTTTCCTATAAGACCTGTGAGTTGTCCAATGGAGGGCGCACGAAAAGCCTGACCATACATTAGTTTAAAAGTCGTTCCTAATTGTTCATCTGGATTATAAACCAAGGCAAAACGCGGATTAATCGTTTCTCCAACATCAGAATAGCGGTCATAACGCAATCCTACGGTTAGCTCTAACTGATCGTTAATCTGATATTGTTCTTGAAAATAAACCCCCAAAACATCACGTTTTTCTGCCAACCTCCCTGTATCTGTCACCCGCGCATAACGCCATTCCATCCCAACTGATAATAAATGATTCTTATTAATTTGATAGCTCGAATCAAAGCCTAAATTAAACACATCATCTGCCGTAATATTATTAGGCTGATTATTAATATCATACCAACCCTGAGAAGTATGCTGATAACCCCCTCGAAGGGTTAAGGTCCAATCATCTTGGGTTTTATCATGAAAATCATAAGCAATATGCGCTGATTCTTGATCTATTTTATCCGTTTCGCCAGTCGCATAGCCTAAAAATCCTTTTAATGCCTCTTCTGAATAACGTAGATTAACCCGTAAACCTTGCCAGCGTAGTTTGGCATAAACTTCTTGATCTTTATCAATCGCATCACGTCCTGAAAGACCTGGAACATTATAGCTTTGACCATTATCATCATAGTATCGCCCAAAAAGACTGACCCCCCAATCCTCTTCTTGTTTGGACACTTGACCGTGAAACTCATGACTATTTAAATTTCCCCCCGCTAAAAAGAGTTGATAATTTTTATCATCTAAGGGTTTATCTTTAGTTTTTATATTAACCACACCTGAAAAAGCACTGGTTCCATAAAGTGCAGAGCCTGGGCCTCGAATAATTTCGATTTGTTCAATATTTGCGGTTGATAAATAGCGATTGGCAACCATTGCCCCGCCTGTACTTTCATCATTCAAACGTTGCCCATCAATCATAAACAAAATGTTATAAGAAGATTGAGATGTTGATGAACCACGGGCAGAAACCGTTGAGCCTTGATTAAAACGATGTTCACGAATACTTTGAAATCCTGGGACAAAGTTTAATAATTCTTGAACCGATTTAATCCCCATTGAGCGAATTTGTTTTGCTGTAAAAACAGTCACCGAAGAGGGTACGGTACGTACCCCTTTTGGGTTTTTTGTGGCAATCGTAATGTTTCCCAGCTCATTTATATCCATTTCCAGCATATCATCTAGTTCCAATTCGGTCTTAGCTTCTACGAAAGAAGATGTAACAGCTAAACTAAAAATTAACAATAAACTTTTTCTAACAAGGTGATTATCTTTCGGTCCTTTAATTTTCATGTTCGATTAAGTATAAAAAATAGTTGTTATCGGACGATAGTCTATCATTTACAGTTTTATATCATCAATACTTTAGTTATCGCTTAAGACGGTTATCTTTTTTTACGCCACTTAGAAATATCCCAATTATCATGCTATAATGCACGCTTTAAATGCTCTTTCGTCCCAAAGGTTATGATTCTCTATGATCTTATTTTTAGCCTATAGTGCAATTATCTTCAGTTTATTATCAGGCTTTATCGCCTTTTTAGTAAAATATCAAGAAATATTGCACCAAAAAGGACTTCATCTATTCAAAGATGTTCCGCGTGCTGCCTTTTACTGGCAACAGTGCGTTACTCGTCTGTCTCTAGGTGTGTTTATCTTCCTCGGTTTATCTGGCTGTTTTGCTATTTTTGCGGGATTGAGTGTATTAATTAATCAAAGCGTTGAAACCGATCAACTGAATTTAGGCTTGCCGTGGCTACCGTGGCATGTTCGTTTTGATTGTTTAGCTGGCTTTTTTTATTTAATCGTAGGTATTGCCGTAATCGCCGTTAGCTTGTACGCACCAGGTTATGTTAAAGGCTATGATAAAAAACAACATCCTTTTGCGGTCTTAGCTTTGTTTACAGGGCTTTTTGTCGCAGGTATGTTAATGGTGTTGTTAGCAGATGACGCGTTCTTTTTTATGATTGCCTGGGAGATGATGTCGGTCGCCTCATATTTTTTGGTAGCCTTTCAACATGAACAATCGGCTAACCGCCGTGCCGCTTTTTTATATTTAATTATGGCAGAAGTTGGGGCAATTGCCATTATTTTAGCCTTTGGTGTGTTAACTAGCTTTAGTGAAAACTTTAGTTTTACCTTTGAAGCCATGCGATTAACAGAATTGTCGCCTGGATGGAAACATATTGCTTTTATTTTAGCCTTAATCGGTTTTGGCATGAAAGCAGGCTTAGTTCCGATCCATGTCTGGCTTCCCGAAGCCCACCCTGCCGCGCCTTCACATATTTCTGCATTAATGAGCGGCGTCATGCTTAAAATAGCCTTATACGGTTTAATTCGTTTTTGTTTTGATTTGCTGGGTAATGTTCAGTGGCAATGGGGCATTACGTTGATGATTTTAGGGGCGATTTCAGCATTAGGCGGGATTTTATATGCGATGATGCAATCGAATTTAAAGCGTTTACTGGCGTATAGTTCAGTCGAAAATATAGGGATTATTTTTATGATATTAGGCTTGGCGATGCTGTTTAGTGCGCAAGGTCATCCCCAATTAGCCGCCTTAGGCCTATTAGCCGCCTTATTTCATGCTTTTAATCACGCCTTATTCAAAAACCTCTTATTTTTAGGTGCAGGAGTTATTCAGCATCAGCTACATGATTTGAATATTGAAAATATGGGCGGATTAATTAAGCGAATGCCAAACACCAGTAAATTATTCTTAGTTGCCTGCATGAGTATTTCATCATTACCCTTGTTTAATGGCTTTGTCTCTGAATGGCTGGCATTTCAAACCGCATTACAAGTTGATGTGTTAGATGATATTGTATTTCGCAGTTTAATTCCTGTTATCGCTGCCGCCCTAGCATTAACTGCCGCCTTAGCCGCCGCGTGTTTTGTTAAAGTTTATGGGATGATATTTTTAGGTCAACCTCGTTCACAGTCAGCGGCTAAAGCACAGGAAATTAAAGACAAGGGGATGTTATCCTCATTAAGTTTATTAGCCAGTTTATGCTTCTTGTTTGGCATTTTTCCAGGATTAATCATTAATTTACTGACTCGGGTTACAGCACAAGTTTTAGCGCAGGATTTATCAACGACATTAACCAGTGGTTGGTTGTGGTTAGCACCTGTTTCACCAACACAAGCCTCGTACGCAGCACCTTTATTGCTTATTGGCGTATTAATTGCGGGGGTGATTAGTTTTAAATATTTACGCCGTGATCCTGCGATGGCACTACGGCATTCGGAAACATGGGACTGTGGTTTTGGTGGGCTAACCCCTAAAATGCAATACACTTGCAATAGTTTTACGATGCCCTTGCGGCGAATTTTCTCCCCTGTTTGGAATATAAAAGAAACGGTTACAACACAGAAGGGCGCTATGCCGCAACAAGTGACTGAAATTCATTATCAGCTACAAATTCAAGATCATAGCTGGGCGGTTATTTATCATCCTATCGAAAAAAATGTCAATCGTTTAGCTCGTTTAGTTGGGCGGTTACAGACGGGTAATATTCGTATTTATTTAGGCTATTCTTTTGCTACCTTAATTCTTCTTTTATGGGTGATTAGTTAATGAATTGGTTAATCGCTATTTTACAAACAACCTTGTTTATCGCCTTAGCACCATTGTTAGCAGGTTGGATTAAATACTGTAAATGTTTTTTTCAAAATCGACAAGCCCCCGCTTTATTCCAACCTTATAAGGACTTATGGAAATTAACGCATAAACAGCCTGTTATTTCCAAACAAGCCTCCTGGTTATTTTTAAAAACACCTTATATTGTATTTTCCGCAACAGTGTTAGCGGCTTCGATAATTCCATTAATTGCGGTTGATTTACCGACCGCGAGCATTGCTGATGTGATTGTTTTAATTGGTATTTTCGCATTTGCACGATTTTTTTTAGCCTTAGCGGCAATGGATATTGGAACGGCTTTTGGCGGGATGGGGTCGTCACGCGAGATGACCATTTCTTCTTTAGCTGAACCTGCACTATTGATGGCTATTTTTACTTTAACCATGACCGCCTCTAGTACCAATATTTCAACGGCGATTAGTTTTGTTTTAGATCATGGCTTGGTTCTGCGTCCTTCTTTTATTTTTGCATTATTTGCTATTATCTTGGTCACGATTGCAGAAACAGGACGGATTCCTGTCGATAATCCTGCGACTCATTTAGAACTTACCATGATACATGAGGCGATGATTTTAGAACATAGCGGTCGGCATTTGGCTTTATTTGAATGGGCGGCGCAAATTAAACTGATGTTGTATGGGGTTTTAATTGCTAATATTTTCTTTCCTTGGGGAATCGCGCAACAACTTAACTTATCTGCGTTAGCCTATGGCTTATTATTCATTATCATTAAATTGGCTGTACTGGCGTTTTTTTTAGCCATTTCAGAAACCTTGTTTGCAAAAATGCGTTTATTTAGAGTACAAGAATATTTAAGCTTCGCTTATCTATTAGGTTTATTAGGCTTATTAAGCCATATTATCTTAGAGGGAGCGCGTTAATGAATATCGAAAACTTAAATTTTTATGCTCAAGCCATTTTATCTATCGCGGCATTAATTGGTTTAAGCTCTTTTTTGATGCTGGGACAAGGGCGATTATTACGCCTAGTCTTTGTTTTTACCCTTCAAGGATTATTGCTTAGTTTAGCTACTGTACTGGTAGCAAATAGTCAAGATAATGCCCATTTATATATTTCTGCAATGATTACCTTGGGGATGAAAGTATTGCTTATTCCTTGGATGCTCAGACGACAAATTTTAAAACTCAATTTACATCGTGATATTGAAGCCCTAAAAAATAAAACCACGCTTATGTTAGGCGGGGCAACGCTGGTAATTTTCAGTTATTACGTATTACATCCTATTATTCATAACACGCCTGTCGTCATGGTCAATGCGCTGGCAACCAGTTTATCGGTAGTGCTATTAGGGATGTTATTAATGATTTCACACCGTCAGGCAATTGCCCATGTAGTCGGGTTTATGTCGATAGAAAATGGGCTGTTTTTTGCCGCGATCGTATCAACGAATGGAATGCCAATGGTGGTTGAATTAGGTATTGCCTTCGATGTTTTGGTGGCAACGGTATTATTTGGGGTCTTTTTTCTCCATATTAGTCGTAGCATTGATAGTTTGGATGTCGATAGACTGAATCGTTTGCATGAGATTGACCAATGATTATAACTTATTTGTTATTATTCATTCCTTTGATGGGGATTGTTTATTTTGCATTTTTTGGACATCAAACTAACATAGGGCGTATTAATACCTGGTTTAATGCGGTTACCCTATTGTTGTCCATAGGATTGGCCATTGAAGTCTTTAATACGGGGTCACTTTTATCAACGGAAAAATTTTTTCTTATTGATTCATTCAATGTTTATTTAATTGTTCTAACGGCGTTTATTGGCTTCACTACCTCTATTTTTTCAGACCCTTATATGGCGCATGAAAAAGAAAAAGGCAAGCTCACAGATAAACGTCTGCGCCTTTATTATTCAATGTACCAAGGGTTTATGTTAGCGATGTATTTGGTACTCACAACGAATAATATGGGAATCATGTGGGTCGCGATGGAAGGGGCAACATTAGCAACGGTCTTATTAGTTAGTTTGTATCGAACACCTGAATCCATTGAAGCGGCTTGGAAATATTTTATCCTCTGTGGCGTAGGTATTGCACAAGCTTTATTTGGAACGATTTTGCTTTATTATGCCGCCATTCAAATTAACCATGCAGAAAACGCACTCTTTTGGACGGTATTACATGAAAATGCCGACCAATTAAATCCTGATATTTTAAAAATTGCCTTTGTCTTTATCCTAATCGGTTATGGAACAAAAATTGGCTTAGTTCCCTTACATAATTGGTTACCTGATGCACACTCAGAAGGTCCAACACCCATGTCAGCCGTTTTATCAGGCTTATTATTAAATGATGCCTTATATGCGGTAGTCCGCAATAAAATGCTAGTTGATGGGTCAACGCATAGCCCCATTGCAGGCTGGTTAATGATGGGTTTTGGTTTATTATCTTTTCTCGTAGCCTCACTCTTTTTACATCGTCAAAAAGATATTAAACGACTCTTTAGTTATTCTTCGATTGAACACATGGGAATGATGACCTTTTCTTTTGGCTTAGGTACCCCATTGGCTACATTTGCCGCCTTATTACACATGACTGTTCATTCACTGACTAAATCCGCTATTTTTGTCACCGTAGGTCATGCGGCACAAATTGCAGGAACACAGCGTATTGAAAAAATCCGCGGATTAATTAATACCCAACCTAAAATTGGTTGGGGTTTGCTAATAGGGACATTAGCCATTGCAGGGTTTCCTCCGTTTGGCGTTTTTACCAGCGAATTTTTAGTCTTATTAGCGACTATGAAAAGCTATCCTTGGCTTACCCCATTATTACTCTTAGGCATTGGATTGGCCTGTGCAGGCTTGTTTAAAACAATCCAACCTATGGTATTTGGCAAACAACCTGAAGGGCAACAGCCAATAGAAGCTAATTTATGGCCTGTCATTATTCACCTCTTATTAGTTCTATGGCTCGGGCTTGCGATTCCTTCTTTTCTTGCGGATTGGTTTTCACAGGCAACAGTGTTAATTTCTGGAGGAATGCCCTCATGAATCAGACAGAATTAAATTGGGAGCTACAATTACAGCGCGCTATGCAAAAAGCTAATGTAAGCCTTAATAAGTCAACAGCTATGACCGCTAATATTACCTTATGGGAAATAGCCGCTAAACATTGGCAACTGTTCGCAGACCTTAGTAAACAGCAAAATTTACGTTGGGTTTCAGGTTGGGCAGAACATCAACCACCTGATTACTTAATTAATGCCGTCTTTGAAAAAGACGGTCAGTATTTATTGGTACGGACTCAAGTTAGCCAAGAAAAAAACACTCTCCCTTCACAAGCTATCATTTATCCAGCGGCTAGTCGAAGTGAACGCCATACTCAAGATATGTTTGGGATTCAATTTACCCATCATCCTGATAAAAGGCGGTGGTTACGCCATCAAGCTTGGGAGAAAAAACAATACCCATTACGCAAGGATTTTCCTTTATCGGGATTTAGGGAAGAAATTACCCCAGCAGACAAAGAATATCCCTTTATCCGTGCAAAAGGGGCAGGCGTTTATGAAATCCCTGTAGGACCTATCCACGCGGGCATTATTGAACCTGGACATTTTCGTTTTCAGGCAGTGGGAGAAACAATTTTAAATTTAGAAACCCGTTTAGGCTATGTACATAAAGGTATTGAAAAATTAGCTGAAACGAAAACCCCAGAACAATTAGTGCGATTAGCGGCGCGTATTTCAGGCGATGCGACTGTTGCTCATGGTTGGGCAGCTTGTCAAGCGATGGAAAGCGCGGCAAATATCATTATTCCCAAAAAAGCCGCTTTCATTCGCGGCATTTTATTAGAACGAGAACGAATTGCAAATCATTTAGGGGATATTGGCGCGATTTGTAATGATGTCGGTTTTACTTTTGCACAAATGCAATTTAGCCGATTACGCGAATTATGGTTGCGCACTCAAGCACGTTATTTTAATCATCGTTTACTAATGGATTGCATTATTCCAGGCGGGGTTAATTGTGCTTTATCGACAACAGATAGCTTGTCTTTAGCGCGTGAATTAACCCAATTAAAACACGAATTAGACGAGATTCTACCCGCGATGGATTTAAATTCCTCATTGGAAGACCGACTTTGTGGTACGGGTTTTTTATCTACAAAAACTGCGGCGGATTTTGGCGTAGTCGGCTATGTTGGGCGGGCAAGTGGACAAAGGTTTGATGTCCGTCAATATGCACCGTATGCCCCTTATAATCAACTTGATTTTAACCCAATTTTAGAACAGCAAGGCGATGTTGCATCACGGGTTTGGGTACGGGTTAAGGAAATTTTTATGTCGATTAAATTATTACAACAACTTTTATCAGATTTACCAGAAGGTGAGCTAAAAACGCCTTGGAACACCCCCGATGAAGCAAGCGAAGGTCTAGGCATTATTGAAAGCTGGCGCGGCGAAATTGTAACTTATGTACGCTTTGCAGCTGGTAATAAAATGGCACGTTTTTATCCCAGAGACCCTAGTATTTTAAATTGGCCTGCGTTAGAAAAAATTGTTTTAAATAATATTGTCCCTGATTTCCCTGTCTGTAATAAATCGGTTAATGGCTCTTATTCTGGACAGGACCTATAAGGAAATAAATAATGTTAAGATTGTTTGCTAAAACCTTAAAAACAGGCATTGTTTCTGAAAAAATAATCCCGCCAAATTCAGAGGAGATTGAAAAACTAGGTATTACCATTAAACGCCAAATTGATCAATATTTTTCAGGCAGTTTAGCCATTCGTGCGATAGATGCAGGCTCTTGTAATGGTTGTGAATTAGAAATTCACGCGCTCAATAATCCCATATACGCTATTGAACGATTCGGTATCCATTTTGTCGCGTCGCCACGTCATGCCGATGTTTTATTAGTGACAGGCCCTGTTTCACGACACATGCAAACGGCATTATTACGAACCTATGCTGCAACCCCAAATCCAAAATGGGTCATTGCTGTTGGAGATTGTGCGGTTTCGGGGGGAGAATTTGGACTTTCCTATGCAAGTTGTGGGGCTGTAGCTAATGTAATTCCTGTCGATGTAACGCTTTCAGGATGTCCTCCAACGCCAGAAGCATTAGTTAAAACTTTATTGTATCTAATGAAGAAAAAATCTTAATTCAAACCTTTGTTGCATTAAAGTATTTAGTTTTTAATAAAAAAGGGTCTATTACGACCCTTTTCTTATCTCGAATAAAAAAGGATTTTAATCTTCTTTATCCACAGCTTTCATACTTAAACGCACCCGACCTTGACGATCAATTTCTAAGACCTTAACCTTGACCATCTCACCTTCTGTTAGCTTATCACTGACTTTCTCAACCCGCTCTTCAGAAATTTGTGAAATATGCACTAGTCCATCTTTACCTGGTAAGATGGTTACAAATGCGCCAAAATCCATTAACCGCGCCACTTTACCTTCATAAATCTTTCCAACTTCAACTTCAGCTGTGATTTCTTCTATAATACGTTTAGCTTCTTCACCTGCCGCTTTATCAACAGAGGCAATTTTAACAATCCCGTCATCGGTTAAATCAACAGATGCACCTGTTTCTTCGGTAATGCCACGAATAGTTGCCCCCCCTTTACCAATAACTTCCCGAATTTTGCTTGGATCAATTTTAAAAGTAATAATACGGGGTGCATAATCAGACATTTCCTCACGCGTCTCTGATAATGCTTTATTCATTTCCCCTAAAATATGTAGTCGCCCTGCTTTAGCCTGTGCTAACGCAGATTTCATAATTTCAGCGGTAATTCCATCAATTTTTATATCCATTTGCAAGGCAGTAATACCATCTTCAGAGCCTGCAACTTTAAAATCCATATCCCCTAAATGATCTTCATCGCCCATGATGTCAGAAAGAACAGCAAAATCATCGCCTTCTTTGATCAATCCCATCGCAATCCCTGCAACAGGGGCTTGTAAAGGTACACCTGCATCCATTAATGCCAAGCTACTTCCACATACAGATGCCATTGAACTTGAACCATTAGATTCTGTAATTTCAGAAACTATTCGGATCACATAAGGAAATTCTTCCATATCAGGTAAAACCGCTTGTACGCCGCGTTTAGCTAACCGACCGTGACCAATTTCACGACGTTTAGGTGAGCCTACAAACCCTGTTTCTCCCACACAATAAGGGGGGAAATTATAATGGAGCATAAAGTTATCTTTATACTCACCTGCTAAAGCATCAATGATTTGGGCATCACGTGCTGTTCCTAGTGTTGCAACAACAATCGCTTGAGTTTCGCCACGGGTAAATAAGGCAGAACCATGCGCTCTAGGTAAAACTCCTGTTCTCACTGAAATAGGTCTCACTGTTGCTAAATCACGTCCGTCTATCCGTTTACTTTCTTGTAAAATAGACTCACGCACCACTTTCTTTTCTAAGTGTTCAATAATGTCACGAATTTCTTTTTCTTCATACTGCTCATCAGCCGTTAGCTTTTCAACAATCGTATTTCTAATGACCTTTAAAGCCTCTTGTCGCTCTAATTTTTCTGCAATTTTATAAGCGACTTTAACATCCGCTTCAATATCAGCAATAACTAATGCTTCTAACTCACTATCTACTTCAGGTGCAGTCCACTCTATTGCAGGATTTCCAACTTCAGCCGAAAATTCATTAATCGCGCTAATCGCATCTTGCATTTTTTCATGACCAAACAAGACTGCATCTAACATGACATCTTCAGATAAACGTTGTGCTTCTGATTCAACCATTAAGACGGCATCTTTTGTTCCTGCAACCGTTAACGCTAATAAAGAGCCTTCTAATTCTGTTACTGTTGGGTTTAATAAATACTCACCGTCTTTATAACCTACAGTAGCTGCACCTATCGGTCCTTTAAAAGGTAATCCTGATATGGCTAAAGCCGCAGAAGTCCCTAGTAATGCTGGAATCTCTGGGTCAATCTCAGGATTTAACGACATTACCGTTACAATAATCTGTACTTCGTTAATATAACCTTCTGGAAATAAAGGTCTAATAGGTCTATCAATTAAACGTGAAGTTAACGTTTCTTTTTCAGTAGGACGACCTTCACGTTTAAAAAAACCGCCTGGAATTTTTCCTGCAGCATAGGCTTTTTCTTGATAATTAACCGTCAATGGAAAAAAATCACTGCCATTTTTATTTGTCTTACTAACGACAGAAACTAATAATGAGGTTCCATCAACATTAATCATGACTGCGGCATCGGCTTGACGCGCAATTTCACCCGTCTCTAAGGTGACAAGCTTATCACCATATTGAAATTCTTTCCTAATAGGGTTCACTATGAAGTTTCCTTATATAAAGGTTATTTTGAAAATAGTCTCTCTTGAGATAACAAATAAAAAAACGGCACAAAATGTGCCGTTTTTTAAGGTCTTAGTTATTTACGTAAACCAAGACGTGCAATTAATGAACGATAACGTTCACCATCTTTTTTCTTTAAGTAATCAAGCATTTTACGACGCTGGTTAACCATGCGTAACAATCCACGACGTGAATGGTTATCTTTTTTATGGTCGGCAAAATGAGGTGATAAATGGGTAATATGTGCTGTTAATAAGGCAACTTGGACTTCAGCTGATCCTGTATCTGTTTCAGATAAACGGTATTCTTTAATAACGGCTTGTTTTTGTTCTGTGGTAAAAGGCACTTTATAATCCCTATAGATTTAAAGGTTTTAAAAAAACATCAATTTAATGATGGCGATAAGGTGTTCCACAATAGGGTGTAGAACTCAAACTATGATAAATTAAATATTTTTTTAGGCGCAAGATGACCTGTCATGGACAGCTCACCTAACCCTAAAAAACAATGTTGATTATACATCCTTACTTTCCCTGATAAAGAATATTTTGTATTAATTGCTTGACCTTGACGAATAGCCGCTGCTTGAGACGCAGAAAGTTCAACTTGAGGATACCCCATTAAGGGTTTATCAACCGCTAAGAGACAACATTGCAGACTCTCTGAATCCATTGCAACGAGTTGCTGAAAAGTGTAACTTTCTTCGATAAGAAATTGCCCCGCTTGCAATCTTCGCAAGGCTTTAACCGTTGCAACGGTATGTAAGTATTGTCCTATATCTTCGGCTAATGAACGAATATACGTCCCTTTTGAGCAAAAAACTTCCAAAGTAAGGGTATCGTTACTAAAGCTCAGTAGCTTTAATTCAAACAAGGTGATTTTCCGTGGCTTTCGTTCTACAGTAATCCCCTCACGCGCTAATTCATACAGTTTTTTACCCTGATGTTTTAAAGCGGAATACATGGGAGGCACTTGCGCTATTTCACCTGTGAAAGCGGCTAAACAAGATTCAAGTCGCTTGATTGATAATTCAGGAATAGGCTTATTTTCAAGAATTTTCCCCTCAGCATCCCCCGTATCGGTCAAAACACCTAATTGAATTTCAACTTGATAACGTTTATGAGACTCTAGCATTAAAGCGGATACTTTAGTTGCTTCACCAAAACACAGCGGTAATAAACCTGTTGCTAACGGGTCTAAACTTCCCGTATGACCTGCTTTATTAGCATTAAATAATCGCCTTACTTCTTGTAAAGCACGATTAGAAGAAATCCCTAAACGTTTATCAAGTAGCAAAATTCCGTGAATATTCAACCCTGATTTGCGTTTTGACATTGTTTATTTATCATCCCTAGGGATCACATCCTGCAATAATTCACTGACGCGCATCCCCGTATCGAAAGAATCATCATAAATAAAGCGTAATTCTGACACATGACGCAAACGCATCCGTTTCGCCAGATGATGACGAATAATAGGCACTAGCTCATTTAATAAAATGATCTGCGTCTTTTTCATCGCTTCATCGCCATTAAGAACCGTGATATAGACTTTCGCCATCGCAAGATCTTTACTGACTTCAACCTCATTAACAGTAATAAAACCTAATCGTGAATCATCTATATCGCGCTGAAAAACCAGCGCGAGTTCTTTTTGAATTTGCGATGAAACCCGCGCACTACGACCAAATTCTCTTGCCATAAATTAAATTTCTCGTTTTACTTCAACACGTTCAAAAACTTCAATTTGGTCACCTGTTTTAACATCATTGTAATTTTTAACCCCGATGCCACATTCCATGCCCATTTTGACTTCATTAACATCATCTTTAAAGCGTCGTAATGATTCTAATTGCCCTTCATAAATAACCACGTTATCACGTAAAACCCGAATAGGTAAGTTACGTTTCATGTTGCCATCAATCACCATACAACCTGCAATTGATCCAAATTTAGGCGAGCGGAATACATCACGAACTTCAGCGAGTCCCAATATATTCTCTTGAATATCAGGGGCTAACATGCCATTGATTGAGCGTTTAACTTCATCAATCGCTTCATAAATGACACTGTAATAATGTAAATCAACATCTTTTTCAGCAATTAATTTACGCGAAGTTCCATCAGCACGGACATTAAAGCCCATTAAGATTGCACCAGAAGCCAAGGCTAAATTAACATCGCCCTCGTTAATCCCACCAACACCACCGTAAATACATTTAACTTCAACTTCTTCTGTTGAAAGTCTAACGAGTGCTTCACGTAACGCTTCAAGACTGCCTTGAACATCCGTTTTAATGACTAAATTCAAAGTTGAGGTTTCACCTGCTGCCATTTTAGCAAAGACTTCATCTAATTTTGCCGCTTGTTGTGCGGCATGTCGACTTAATTTATATTTATCTTCTCGATGCTCTGCCAATTCACGCGCGGTACGTTCATTTTTTACCACGACAAACTCATCGCCTGCATTGGGTGTCCCTGAAAGACCTAAAATTTCAACGGGTGAACAAGGTCCTGCTACTTTAATAACCATCCCTAGTTCATTAAACATGGCACGTAAACGCCCATATTCATGCCCACATAAAACAATATCACCTTTCTCTAATATTCCTTTTTGAACAAGAACCGTTGCCACTGCCCCACGACCTTTTTCAAGACGTGATTCAATGACTAAACCAGAGGCACTACCTTCAGTAGGTGCTTTTAATTCCAAAATTTCGGACTGTAAAATCAAGGCTTCAATGAGTTCATCAACCCCTTCACCTGTTTTTGCTGAAATCTTTAAAAATTGCGTATCCCCCCCCCATTCTTCTGGAATAACATTAATTGTTGCTAATTCCTGCATGACTTTATCAGGATTTGCTTCTAGTTTATCAATTTTATTAATCGCGATAATAATAGGTACTTTCGCAACCCTTGCATGTTCAACCGCTTCTTTTGTTTGTGGCATGACCCCATCGTCAGCGGCGACAACAACAATAACGACATCCGTTATCTTAGCCCCACGCGCACGCATTGCCGTAAAAGCGGCATGTCCTGGTGTATCTAAAAAGGTGACCGAACCATGATCGGTCTTAACTTGATAAGCACCAATATGCTGCGTAATTCCACCTGCTTCACCTGCAGCAACCCGTGTTTCACGAATATAATCTAATAGTGACGTTTTACCATGATCTACATGTCCCATAATGGTAACAATCGGTGCTCTTGGTAACTGCGCCCTATCATCAATTTCAACAACCTGAGATAACATTTCTCTTTCAAGATCATCATCACTTTGCATAATCGCTTTATGCCCCATTTCTTCAACTAAAATAACCGCTGTTTCTTGGTCAATACTTTGGTTGATGGTTGCCATAAGCCCAAGTTTCATTAAATGCTTAATGACTTCTGCCGCTTTCACACTCATTTTTTGCGCTAATTCAGAAACAATTATATTTTCAGGAATAGCCACTTCTTTTATCGTTGGCGCAACAGGCATCTCAAACTGATGTTTAGTCTCAAGAATAGGGGTTGCCATCCGTCCTTTTTGTCTGCCTTTTCGCCCTTTAGCCCCTCTTACTTTACGACCTTTATCAGCCGCAACTTTAGTATTTTTATTATCGTTCCGTTTTGGCTCAGCTGCTTTGTTACGATAACTCGGTTTTTTCTTTGCAGTCGTTGCCGCTGCCGCTTGTTGTTTTGCCGCCGCCTGTTTTCTAACTTTTTCAGCATTTCGCTCTACAGAAGCTTCTAAACGTTGTTTACGTTCTCGCTCTAGCCTTTCTTTTTCTTTTTCCTTTTGTTTTTCTAATGTAGCTTGCTGTTGTTCTACCGAAATTTCTGGCTCTACTTTTACATTTTCAGTTTTTTTTGCAACGATTGTTTTTTCCTCTACTTTCGATTTTTTCTTTTCTTTTATTGCAATAGCTACCGTTTCTTTCTGAACACTCGCATTCTCTAAAAGTGATTCTTTTAGTTCTGGCCTCTCTTTTGAACTTGGCGTACCACTAGAACGTTTAATATAAGTTTTTTTCTTACGAACTTCAATAGAAATTGATTTAGTTGACTTACCAGGGACAGATGCTTGCTTTAATTCACTTACTTTTCGACTTTTCAGAGTGACACGCCTAGGAGAGTCACTCCCCATTGAAGCTTCATCTTTACCATGTCGCTTACGCAAATGACTAAGTAACTTATTCTTTTCGTTATCATCAACAATATCATCGGGACGGCTTACTTTTAGACCAGCCTCTTTCAGTTGCTCTAATAAACGATCTAGAGGAATTTTAACTACCTCTGCTAATTGTCGTACTGTTTGATTACTCATTTTCGCCCCCTACCTCTTCACTTTGTTCTGTCGCAAACCATGGTTCACGAGCTTTCATAATTAACGTTCCTGCTCGTGACTCATTCATTCCTGTAAATCCTAACAAATCATCAACCGCTTGATCGGCCAAATCATTCATTGTAATAATCCCTTTACTTGCCATTTCATAGGCTAGTTTTTTGTCCATCCCCTGCATATTAAGTAAATCATCGGCAGGTTCGGCTGTTTCTATTTTTTCCTCAGAGGTAATCGCATTAATTAATAAAGCATCTTTTGCTCGCTCTTTTAATAAATCAACTAATTCCAGATCAAATCCATCAATTCCTAACATTTCATCCGTAGGAACATAAGCGATTTCCTCAATCGTCTTAAACCCCTCTTCTGCTAATATAAAGGCAATATCATCATCAACCTTAAGCTGGGTTATGAAAAGTTGCTTAGTTATATCAATTTCAGCACCAGCATCCTCTTCAACCTTCGCACTATCTAAAACATTCAACTCCCAACCTGTTAATTCAGTCGCAAGACGGACATTTTGTCCCCCGCGCCCTATCGCTTGTGATAAACTTTCAGTCGCCACTGCAACATCCATACTGTGTTTGTCTTCATCAACGACAATAGATTCTATTTCAGCAGGTGACATTGCATTAATAACAAACTGCGCTTCATTTTCGTTCCATAAAATAATATCAACGCGCTCTCCTGAAAGTTCATTGGTCACAGCTTGTACACGTGAGCCTCGCATTCCAACACATGCGCCCACAGGATCTAGACGAGGATCATGACTTTTAACTGCAATTTTTGCACGTGAACCTGGATCACGCGCCGCAGCTAAAACTTCAATGACCCCTTCTCCAACTTCGGGTACTTCAAGTCGAAATAAAACAGTCAGTAATTCAGAGGCCGTTCGACTAACAAATAATTGGGGGCCTCGTGGTTCTGAGCGAACCTCTTTTAAATAGCCTCGAATTCTATCGCCCGTACGCACAGATTCTCTAGGAATCATGTCTTCTTTAGAAATATAAGCTTCCACATGCCCCCCTAAATCTAAATAAAGACTCCCTTTTTCAATACGTTTAACCACCCCTGTAATGAGTTCGCCAACGCGATCTTCATAAGCATCAACAATTTTCTTTCGTTCCGCTTCACGTACTTTTTGAATAATCACTTGTTTGGCTGTTTGTGCGGCAATTCGGCAAAACTGTGCGGATTCTATTTCTTCCTCAACAAATGCCCCAATCTCAATATCAGGGCTATCTAATTGAGCCGCTTCAAGTAATATTTGCCAACTAGGAAAAGCAACATCTCCATCTATATTATCATTAGGTTCAACAACTTCCCAGCGTCTAAAAGTTTCATAATCACCTGATGCCCGATCAATTTCAACTCTTGCTTTGATAGGGAAAGCGTGACGCTTAATGGCTGAAACTTCTAGAGCTGACTCAATAGCATGAAATACAATTTCCTTATCAATGTCTTTTTCATTAGAAAAAACATCAACGACCAATAAAATTTCTTTATTTGACATGACGACTTCCTTTTTCAAGTAAATAGAGGGGGACTAAGCGCGCTTTACTCATCACAGCAAATGGAATTTCAAAAAGCTGTTGTTGATCTTGAATAAAAATAATATCGCCTTCAACTCTTTGGATTGAACCTGTGATTTTTCGGCGTTTTTCAATTGGATTAAATAGATTTATTTCAATCGTACTCCCAATAAAACGTTCAAATTGTGTTACTTTAAAAAAAGGTCTATCTTCACCTGGCGAGGAAATTTCTAAATGGTAGTTAGAAGAAATTGGATCTTCTACATCTAACACCCCACTAATTTGATGGCTCACTTTAGTACAATCATCCATTAAAATACCCTTTTCACTATCAATGTAAATTCTCAATAGTCCATTTTTAGGATGTGGGTTATAATCAATCCCCACACACTCATAACCTAAACCTTCAATAATAGGCTCGATAAGATTAACTAAGTGTTCAGGTGCTTGCTTCATTATTTTATTTCACTTTTATTTTGCACAAAAAAAAAGAGCCTAAAGGCTCTTCCATTAATAATTTACCATTTAAACCTTACATCCTATTTTCTAACGCTTAGAAAATAAAAAACCCCATTTATGGGGTTTTTAAATTTGGTAGCGGGGGCAGGATTTGAACCTACGACCTTCGGGTTATGAGCCCGACGA
>CAYROI010000019.1:26065-29010 GCA_964425835.1 uncultured Methylococcaceae bacterium | reverse complement strand
TGTCGAATCTGTCATGGTGGCTGTGCGGCAAAGCTATTTATAAAAGACAATAAATTAACGAAAGTCAGACCTGCACCTGGCACGCCGTTTAACTTAGGGCAGTTTTGTAGTAAAGGACTAGCAACGCCCCAGATGATGTATCACCCTGATAGAATTTTAGCTCCCTTGAAACGTGTAGGTAAACGCGGTGCGAATCAATGGGAAGAAGTGAGCTGGGATGTTGCGCTGGATGAAATTGTAGAAAAATTAAACGTTATTCGCCAAACTTTAGGTGCAGAATCTATTGCCCTAGGTCAAGGGACAGGGCGGCATCACTACATGCACTTGATTCGTTTTGCCAATACCTTGGGAACGCCGAATTGGTACGAGCCTGGGTTTGCAAATTGTTTTATCCCTCGCATTACCGTTAGTAACCATACCTATGGTGGTTTTGTGAGCGCGGATTTATATGGGGATGTGTTACCGAAAACGATTTTATTTTGGGGACGTAATCCCTTGGTAAGTGGACCTGATGGGGAATTGTCATTTGCAGTACGAAGAGTTTTAAATGAAGGCAGTTATGGCATAACAATTGACCCTAGACGCTCAGAAACAGCGAAAGAATGTAAGCTCTGGTTACCTTTACGTCCTGGCACTGATGATGCGCTAGCATTGGCGATGATTCACGTCATTATTTATGAAAACATTTACGATAAAGCATTTGTTGAGCAATGGACAACGGGCTTTGATAAATTAAAAACCCATGTAGAAAAATTTACCCCACAATGGGCGGCTGAAATCACAGGGCTTCCTGTCGATGATATTGTCACCACCGCAAGACGTTATGCCCTTGATAAACCTTCGGTTATTGAATGGGGCGTTGCCATTGAACAAAATACCAACTCCTTACAAACCGTAAGAGCCATTGCAATTTTGCGGGGAATTACAGGGAATATTGATATTCCTGGGGGCGATATTTTAGGGATGAATATTATTAATTCTTATCCTTTAATGCGTGATAAATTACCATGGGAAGTGGCTCAAAAACGTCTTGGCGGCGAGCAGTTTAAGTTTCTTAGTGGGTCAATGGCAATGTTACCATCTGCCCATGTTCCGAGCGTTTTTGAGGCAATGCGAACAGGTAAACCGTATCCAATTAAAGCCTTATTAAACTTTGGTAGCAACCCCTTAACTACAGTTGCCAATTCAAAAAAAGTTTATGAATCGTTAATGGCGTTAGATTTGTTGGTGGTGGTAGATATGTTTAAAACCCCAACGGCCGCTTTAGCCGATTATATTCTCCCCGCTGCCTTTTGGCCTGAAATTGACCAAATTATCGAGTTACCTTTTATTGCTCAAAACTCAGTAACCGCACAACCTAAAATTCTACAAACAGGTTTATGTCGTGCGGATGAAGATATTATGATTGATTTAGCGCAGCGGCTTAATCTTCCAGGGGCAGATGAAAGTGTCGAAGATATTATTAATTATCGTTTAGAGCCTTTAGGAATAGACTTTAATGAATTAAAAGAAAAAGTAACCGTTTTTCCACCGCATGAATATAGGAAGTTTGAAAAGAATGGCTTTCAAACTTTATCAGGAAAAGTTGAGTTATATTCCGAAATATTAGAAATGTCAGGCTATGATCCTCTACCGACTTATCAAGAACCGCCTGAAAGTCCGGTTAGTCAGCCTGAAACGCATAAGAAATTTCCTTATGTATTAATTACGGGGGCAAGAAATCGAGGTTTCTTTCATAGTGAGCAACGGCAAATTGATATTTTAAGAAAAAAACGCCCTGATCCCTTAGCGCAAATTCATCCAAAGACTGCCGCAGCGCATAAAATAAGCCATGATGAATGGATTTATATTAGTTCGCCACGTGATAAAATTAAAATGAAGGCTTGGTTAAGTACTGATATTAAAGAAGGGGTGGTGAGTATAGATCATGGCTGGTGGTTTCCCGAAAAAGAAAAAACAGGGTTTGGATTATGGGAATCGAATGCTAATTTATTAACCTCCGATCAGCCGCCGTATGATAAGGGCTTTGGAACCTATCAGTTACGCGGCTTATTATGTCAAATTGAAAAAATAACTACCCCGAAAGCGATTAAAAAAGAAAAACCTACCTCGGGTAAGCAAGTATTAAATATTGCCGCCAATCTTGAGCGGGCAAGTCGTTTATTTCCTGATAAAACCGCCTTAATTTTTGAAGAGAAATCCTTTACCTACACAGAAATTAATCAAACCTGTAATAAAATTGCGATAGGTCTCTCAAAATTAGGCATTAAACGCGGTGATCGGATTGCATTATTTTTACCAAATTGCCCTGAATTTATAGTTTGTTATTTTGCTATTCAAAAATTAGGCGCAATTGCGGTGATAATTAATTCTGCACTTCTAACAAAAGAAGTCAGTTATATTATTCAAGATAGTGGCGCAATTTTATTAATAACAACTAAAAAATTACGACCTAGAATTGAAAATAAAGAAAACTTAAAACAGGTTATTATTACTAACGGAAAATATGAGGATGATATTTCACTGAAAAATTTAATTAAGCCAAATTTAATTGAATTTGAAATGGAATCAATGGCAATAAATGACCTGTCAGCTATTCTTTATACTTCAGGAACAACAGGCTTCCCTAAAGGGGCAATGATTTCACATGGCAATATCCTATTTGATGCGCGTACGACAGCTTATTTATATCGAATGCAGCCTGATGATCGGGTATTGTTATTTTCGCCACTATCGCATAGTTTTACCTTGAGTGCAGGATTAAATACTTGTGTAGCAACAGCGGCTACGATTGTGTTACATCGTGATTTTGAGCCTAAAATAATTATTGATTCCATCGTTGCTCATAAAATGAGTTGTTTTTTTGGTTCGACCCCCGTTTATTCTGTCCTGCTTGAACAAGCCAGTGCCAAACAAATGCAATCCATACGCTTTTATATTTCTGG
>CAYROI010000019.1:15007-25965 GCA_964425835.1 uncultured Methylococcaceae bacterium | reverse complement strand
GAAGAAGTTTGCGCTGCGATTGTTTTAAAATCAGGACAACAACTCACTGAACCTGATGTGATTGAATATTGCCAAGCATTAGTGGCAGATTATAAAGTCCCTTCCAGAATTAATTTTATAGCCGCTTTACCAAAAGCAAAATCTGGAAAAATACTGAAACGAGTGTTGCGTGAACAAGTGGATTTGGATTCGCAAGCCTCCTCTCAAGTTATAAATGATGAGGTCTTATCTGTTGAATTAATTCAGCAATGGATTAAGGAATGGTTATCAAAACAATTCAAATTGACTGTGGAGAATATTCAAACTGATAAAGCGTTTACTAAATATGGGCTATCATCAATTTTAACCATGAAGTTAATGCGTGATTTAAGTTCACGCTCAGAACGAACTGCTGATCCTGTTGTAGCTTGGCATTATCCTACGGTTGAGTTATTAGCGAATTATTTGGCAAAGACATGGAATTTATCTTCTGAGTCTGAAATGCCTAAAATTAAAAAAGTCTCCAGAGACCATGATATTCCTCTGTCTTTTCTTCAAGAAGAAGTTTGGTTTAACTGCCGTTCTCAAGAAAAATCTAAATTCTGGAGTCGGCTTAATCTTTGGAAATTAACAGGTCAAGTTGATCTAAGATGCCTACAAAAGAGTCTTAATGATCTAGCTTGTCGTCATGAAAATTTACGGGTTAATTTTCCCTTAAAAGGTGATGTTCCAGTACAACATATTGTTGCTGAATCGGGTGTTCGTTTACAGGTGCTTGATTTGAGTTTTATTTCAAAAGCAGAACAATCAGTAGCAGTCGATGAGCTTGTTTCACAAGAAATACAACAACCGCTTGATTTTATTAATACTCCGCCATGGCGAGTGAAATTAATACGTCTTGGAGATGATAGCTATATTTTATGGGTTTATATTCATCATATTATTATGGATGCAAGCTCCATGGAGATATTTTTTCAAGAGTTATTTCAATTATATGAAGCAAACGTATTTGGACAAGCCGTCTCATTCGCTTTATTACCAATCCAATACGCTGATTTTTCTTGTTGGCAACGAGCGACTTATAACACTGAAAAACTAAAAAAATGCCTTCAATATTATCAGGAATTATTGCCAACTGATCTTCCTAGATTAAACTTGGTAACTGATAAACCTAGGATAACAAAAAGACATGCTTTTCCAGCTGCTGTTGAGGAATTTGGTCTTTCTACTAAATTGACTCATGATCTAAAAACATTAAGTCAACAATTTGGCGTAACACTGTTTACTTGTTTATTGTCCCTATTGAGTGCATTACTTTATCACTATACAAAGAATGAAGAAATTGTTATTGGTGTTCCGATGAGTAAACGTTTTCATCAGGATATGGAAACCTTATTTGGTGATTTTTCAGGGCAAATTGTGATACGAATTAGCTTAAGAGAATCACTAAGCTTTTCAAGTTTATTAGCAAGAGTACAAAAAGCAATTCAATCGGCGATTACTCATCAAGAACTTACTTATAAACAAGTAGTAAAAGCCTTAGACGAAAAAGAACCTGATAGCTTATCTTATAAAATGCCTTATCAAGTGATGCTTAATTTATTGCCTCCGCCTATAACTGAAATAAAAAGTGCTGAAATTTTAGCGTCACCTATTGAAGAAAATATAAGAGAAAAAATGTTTTTAGATTTAGCGATGCCCGTATGGGAGGAAAAAGATGATCACGGTGATATTTTGAAAGCAAAAATTAGATATAGAAGTGATTTATTTGAAGCCGCTACCATTGTGCAAATGATTGAAAATTTCAAAGTATTATTAAATACCATGATTGCGAACCCAGCGCAGTTAATTAAGCATATTGATCTAAATCTTTAGGGAATTTACTGATGTTGGAAACGCAAAAACTTACCACCCTAAGTGATTTGATTGTCGCTTATTTAGAACAAGTTGGGGTGGAATACGTATTTGGAATTGCAGGGGGGCATGTTGCCTCGCTTTATGAATCACTGTATCGCAGTGAACAGCGTGGAAAAATACGCACGATCATGAATATTCATGAAACAGGGGCAGCATTTATGGCCGCAGGTTATGCGCTGGAAACAGGAAAGCTTGGCGTTTGTCTAACAACAGCAGGACCTGGGGCGACAAATATTGTGACAGGGATTGCAGAAGCTTATGCCGCTCACGCGCCTTTATTAGTGATAACAGGACAAACGGCATTAGCCACCGCAGGAAGAGGCGCGTTACAAGAATGTACCCCCTATCAAGGTAATTTCCCTGATATTATTGATAGTGTTGGAATGCTGGAACATTGTACTAAGTATAATTCATTAGTGACTCATCCTAAACAATTGCAAGGAAAATTAGCGACAGCATTAATTAGCGCGCATCAACCCCTTCAAGCCCCTGTGCATTTGGGAATCCCAGCCGATATTCTTCGCGCACCTTGTTTAGAGGCACTTGCTTATCCTAATTTATCAAAATTAGTGACAAAAGCGGCAACGAATTTTGCTATTGATAATAGGGCTGTTGCTGAACTCTCAGATACTATTATTGAGATGTTAGCAGAAAATAAGAAGGTCGCTTTATTCATGGGCTATGAATGCGATGGAGCAACTGAAATTATTATGCAGTTTGCTGAAATGATTCATGCCCCTATCGTTACATCTTTACGTGGAAAATCCAGAGTAAATCCTTATCATCCTTTATTTAAAGGGGTGTTTGGTGTCGGAGGGCATCAAACTGCGCGGGATGTATTGTCAGATGAATCGGTGGGTTTAATTTTAGCTGTGGGAACGAGTCTTGGACAAATGGGAACGAAGTCTTGGGATGGTATGTTAATGAATGAGAAATTAGTTCATATTCATCATTCAACCATTTATTTCCCTCGTTCACCCATGGCAAAATTACAGGTTCAAGGTAGAGTAGGAGAGGTCTTTCAGAAAATGATAACCCCAATTGAAATTGAGTTAGCCATAGGAAAATTAAGCCATCTTTACTTTGATAAATCAGCGTTAGATTATAGAGCTGGCGAAGTTTGTGCGGCTAATTATTTACCGCCACCTCAAATTCAATTAAATATTCCTGATGCACATAAAAATAAAAGTATTCCGATTAAGCCACAGCGATTAATGTATGAATTAATGCGGCGGTTTCCTGCTGAAACCTTGATATTAATTGATAATGGAACAGCGGTAGAATGGACAGTTCATTATCTATTTTTGGAAAATTTTGAGAATTACCGAATGATAACGACAGGGCCTTGTTCAATGGGGTGGTCACCTGGTAGTGCGGTAGGAACAGCACTGGGAAAACGAGGAACGCCCGTTATTTCACTCGTAGGCGATGCCAGCTATTTAATGTATGGTCATGAAATTACTGTGGCGGTCAAAGAAAAATTACCTGTGATTTTTATTATTTTAAATGACGGATGTTATGGGGCTGTTAAGCATAGAAATCATCAAATTGGCACGATACCACTTGAATTTGCGGTTATCCCTACAGATTTTGTAATGATGGCAAAATCAGTAGGCGCAGAAGGTTATACTTTACGAACACATCAGGACTTTGAAACACTGGACTTCAAAGCGATTTGTCACCGCCAAGGACCGACGGTATTAGATGTTTATATTGATGCCGATGAAGCCCCTCCCATTGACCAATAAAATTTAGGAAAGACTAAATGGCAAATAAAAATCCGCGATTGAGTCAAATGGCTTCGGATAATTCAAGCTTCGTTGATTTTATTGAAAATAAATTGATGACGATTATTGATGCTTATCAAGCGAAACATTCACGCCCTGTTTATACCATGAGTTTTGGTTATACGAGTCACCCTTTACCTGCTGTGGCGGTTAAAGCAATGAGCGATTATAGTTTAGGCTTAGGTCAGGCAAGGACTTATTCAAGCTATGAGCCTGTGACGGGTAATGATGAGTTAAAGCAAGCATTAACTCATCGCTATCAACAAAAATTTACGGTTAGTCTTGATGCCGATGAAATATTCATTACCGATGGGGCGCAATTAGTTTGTAGCGCAATTCAAGAATTATTCGATCAGGAAAGTCTTGTTGCCGTGCAGGATCCAGGCTATCCCGCATTTATAGAAGGCATTAAACTGACAGGTCGGCGTTATTTAAGTTTGCCTTGTTATGAGGAAAATGGCTTTATTCCCAAGCCACCTAAAGAAAAAGTAGATGTTTTATGTTTATGTTTTCCGAATAATCCAACAGGACAGTCAGCTACTTTTGAACAGTTACAAGCTTTTGTTGATTACGCGCTTGAGAATCAAGCGGTTATTATTTTTGATGCAACTTATCAATCTTTTATTACGACTGAAAATATACCGCGTTCTATTTACGAAATAGACGGGGCGAATCGGTGTGCGATAGAAATTAGTTCTTTTTCTAAAGAAGCGAGTTTTACAGGGTTGCGCGTGGGATGGTGTATTATTCCTAAAACTTTGATGATTAAAGACGCTAAAGAAAATGAATTGCATAAAATGTGGTCCATGCAACATCAAATAAAATATTGGGGGCCGTCTAATGTTGCCCAACGGGGTGCGTTAGCTTTATTGTCTGAACAAGGACAGCAAGAGTCTCAAGCGATTGTTGATTATTATTTACAAAATGCGGTTTTATTACGTCAAGCTTTGGAAAGCTTAGGTCTGATATGTTTTGGAGCGATAGATAATCCTTATATTTGGGTTAAAGTTATTTCAGGAATGGATGAGTGGGAATTTTTTGAATATTTAATGCACCATACAGGTTTGGTCGGAACACCTGGTTCCATGTTTGGTTCAGCAGGAACGGGATATTTACGTTTAAGTGCTTTTGGTTCGCGGGAGGAAATAGCAAAGGCGGTGGATAATTTACCTATTTCTTTTCCTCATGATGTTGGGGAATAATGATGGAAAAAATATTATCACCTTTGGAAATTAAAGCACTTATTGAAACCATTCGACAAAGCGGTTGCTTAGAACAGCTATCTGATAGGGATAAAATCACACAGGAAAAACGTTTTGAAATTTTTTTAAAACGCTGGGAAGAAACCTATACGCATTTCCAACAAAACCCAATCGGTGAATTAAGTTATCGTGATCTGATTCTTTATTTTAAGGAAGAAGTCGTCGCACAGATCAAAAAATATTTATCTACAGATGGCATTGATCGACAAGCGGCAATCGCGATTGAATTTATGCTTTATCCTCAAGGTGCTTTACAAGCCCAAAAAAAGCGACTATTTAAAAGACGAGATAATGATAAAATTTCGTTATCAGACTCTTTTCAATCGCCTGAGTTTGATCGCCCTTTGTTTATTGTTTCCGCACCGCGTTCGGGTAGTTCTTTATTATTTGAGAATTTATCTAAATTTGAAGAAATATGGAGTATAGGTCAAGAAAGTCATGACATTGAAACCGAGATAAGTTATTTACACCCAGCGTCACATGGGTACAAATCTAATCGTTTAACTGACGTCTCTGTAGCGGTCGCTGCGGATGTACGACGGTGGTTTGCACAACGCTTACAAAATAAAGATAAAGTCTCTTATTCTAAAATGGAGTCCCCTCCTAAGACTGTTCGTTTTTTAGAAAAAACGCCTAAAAATGCTTTAAGAATACCTTTTTTAAAGCAAGCTTTTCCTCAAGCGCGATTTATTTTTCTTTATCGTGATCCACTGGAAAATATTAGTAGTTTATTAGAATTTTGGCGTTCTCAGCGGTTTCCAGCATATAAAAATATGCCAAATTGGCCTTATAAAGAGTGGTATGGCTTGTTGCCGCCTAATTGGGAACGTTTTAAAAATAGCCCGTTGGCAGAAATTGCAACAAATCAATGGCAGGTGGCTAATCAGACGATTTTAGATGATTTGAGTAATTTAGCTAAAAATGAATATTGTTTTGTTACTTATAAAGATTTAATTGAACAGCCTAGGAAGACTTTTCAGCGGCTGAGTTCTTTTGCACAATTAGTTTGGAATGATGAGATAGAGCAACTATTTTCAGAGCCTTTACCTTTGTCAAGGATGGTTATTTCTCGCCCTGTCACCGATAAATGGCGACAACATGAGGCAGAAATCAGCCCTTATTTATCAAGTCTGACCGCGTTAATAACACAATTAAAAGATGAAGCGTTTTTAACTTGAAATTTAAGGGGATAAAATCCATTGTTGCCAAGGACTTGATAAATCCCAATCTGAATCAAGATAAGCCATAGGTCTTAGCGGTAACGGTAGGGTTTCTCGGTCGAACTGTAATTTTGTAGCGACCGTATATAAAGCATTTTTATCCAGTGCAGAAATTACAATAAGCTTTAGGTTGCGTATTTGTGACATTGAATCTAATGCGGTAGCGAGTGAAGTAAAGTATTTAGTTTTTTGGGTCTGGACGTTATGAACACTATAGCTGTCTAATAGGGCATGATAACTAACCTGATAGCAGTATTTGTGTTTAATTAGAGTATCATTCCATAAGGCATTTATTTGTTCTAATTTGATGTTTAAACACCAAGTTAAGGTAATGCTGCTTTGAATCGCCTCAATTGCGATAGGACTGAGATGATAATCAATATCAGCTTTGATTTGATACCAGTCCGCATCTTGTTTAAATTCAACCGTCTTAATTTGTGTTGAAAATTTACCTGCTAGTAAGGGTTGTGAAAATAAACTCATCAATAGAAATAGGTATGAAACAATGCTCACAATGTTTTTGATTTTTCTTCTGTCGTTGAATGTAATAATCTTTTTCGATCTCTTAAATTTTTAGGTTCTAATAGGGCAAAAGGCAGTGTGGCATGACCTAAGCCTAAGGTAAAAAAACTTGCAAATAATAAAGAAGATTTCATTAAACCTAGTGGATATAGAATGGTTAGGGCAATGTTTCCTACACCATAAGCTGTCCAAAACAAGAGGCTATTTTTTAGCCCTGCATTGAGTTGCTTTGCAATCTCAAATAATTTATTAAGATGGCATAAATCACCATCCAAAAACACAACTTGAGCCATGTCTGTGGCAATGGAGGCAGCACCTGATAAAGAAATAGAAACATCGGCTTTTTGCATTGCAAGAGTATCATTAATTCCATCACCAATAAAACAAACGTGGTGTCCTTGTTGTTGTAACCGTTTAACAATTGCGGCTTTTTCTTGGGGTAATACCTCATAAAAATACTCATCAATGCCTAAATCCTCAGCTAAATTTTGGGTTACTTGTTGATGATCGCCAGAGACGATGATAATTTTTTTAATGCCTTGTTCACGTAATAAGCCAATAACTTGGGGGATTTCGTCACGGATATTAGCTTGTAATTCAATGCAGCCTACAGCATTGCCATTAATTGCAATAAAAATCGCACTTAAATTCGCATCACTAGGGACTTCAATAGCTTCTTTTTGCATAAAGCGATAACTACCCACTTGAATTAATTGTCCTTCTAATTGAACGACAATACCATGACCCATTTTATAATAGGCGTTATCTATTTGCGGTAATTCAAGTTCACGTTTTTCAGCTTCATTGATAATGGCTTTTGCAATAGGGTGGGTTAAACGAATTTCTGCGGCAGCGGCATAAGTTAATATTTGGTCTTCACTTAAGTTACTAAAAGATTGGATATTGGCAACCACAGGATGGGATTCTGTGAGCGTCCCTGTTTTATCGAAAAGTATGACATCGACTTTTGCTAAAGATTCTAAGGCTCTACCATCTTTGATTAAAATACGATGACATGCAATTAGAGTCATATAATTGCAAGTTTGCATTGATGTCATAACCTGGATGGTATTTGTTGGCGCGCTAAATAATAAGGTGGTTGCAGAAGTTAAGCCCAGAAAAGGAATAGAGATAATACTTGCTGTTATTAAAGGGAGACTGCTTTTATTTGCCCAGTATTCACCTTTTAATTGTAAACTAGTTTTGAAATCAGTGGTGTTGTTTAAAATTTCAGCTAACTTAGAAACCGTGGTGTCAGCCCCTGTTTTTTCTACGCGAATATAAAGTTCACCACTGATAATTAAGGTCGCTGCAAATACGTCATCTGCTAATTCCTTTTCAGCGGGGATAGATTCTCCTGTTAAGTTTTGTTGGTCAACAAAGGCATAGCCTTTTATAATAACGCCATCAACAGGGATTATTTCGCCTGTTTTAACAACAACAATATCATTTATTTGTAGATTTTCTAGTTCAATTTGGATTTCTACTTGTTCGCGCATAATCCAAACTTGGCTGGATTGTTGAGTAAAAACTGTGCTTAAAGCTTGTGTAGATAGGTCTTTGCTACGTATGACCATTTGGCGACCTAAATGATAAACGCAGGTTTGAATGGCAGCGGCTAGTTGAACGCCTGTTCCTAGGCTAACAATACTGACAATGGCTGATAAGGTATCGCTTTTGAGTTTATGTTCTTTGATAAGCGAGTATTCCGCACGTCTTAATATGGGTAGCGTACTATAGGCGATCACCGCAAAATTGATTAGTCTAAGGGGGGGGTATAAAGGGGTTAAAAGACTTAAAATAATAGTATTACTACTAACACGGGTATAGTGTTGCTGTTTTTTAGGGTTATCTAAAACGACTAAAGGAGAATCATTATCAACTGTTTTTTGTTTGTTTTTATAGTGTTCTCTTAAGCGTAAACTGGTATAAACACCTAAAATAATAAGCGTATCAATAACTAACATAATTAAACATCTCAAAAAATTATATTTAACAGCTACAAATTTAAGTTAGTAGCCCCATTTTCGTATTGCTAATACCGAGGATTAATCATTGAAACTATTAAACCTTTTGGAACAAGAGTCAACTGTTTCTGTTCATAAAGTTATTCTGATGGCTGTGGTAACAGGACTTGCTAATAGTTTTCTGTTAGCTATTGTTAATCATGCTGCAGATTTTGTTGTAAATAAGGATATTACCACACAATATTTTTTGATGTACCTTCTGGCCTTTATACTGTTTTTATACGGACAATGGTATTCATTATCAATGGCAGTATCACTAATAGAAGAAGCATTATCTAATTTAAGAACCCGTCTTTCAAATAAACTTCGTAAAGTTGATTTATCGTTTTATGAACAAAAAGGTGAGAGTATTCTTTACAATCGTCTGACGAATGATAACGCACTTTTATCACAAGCAATTCCAAGAATTGTAATGGCAGCACAATTTGTTACGCTGATTATTTTTTCGCTTATTTACATGGGATTTATTTCTCCAGTTAGTTTTTTTATTACTATAACTGGTTTAGTGGTTGGGTATTTCTTTTTTTTAATACAGGAGAAAAAAATAAAGAAATCGATGATGGGGATTATTAATCATGAGACCGAGTATTTTGAATCGCTTTCGCATTTATTGAATGGGTTTAAAGAAATAAAAATTAATCAAGTCAAGAGTGATAGGCTTTATGAAACCATTACGAAAAATGCAAAAGAAACAAAAGATTTAAAAATATTAGGCGGAAAAGTTCAAGCAAAAACTGCAGGCGTTGGGCGTATTTTGATTTTTTCATTAATGCCGATTCTGATTTTTATTATCCCTATTTTTAACCATGAGCAAACGGTTAATATTTATAAAATAACCGCAACCATGCTATTTATTTATGGACCTATTAATATCGTTTTTGATGTTATCCCATTATTTACTCAAATCAATGTGATTTTAAAAGATATTTATAGCTTGGAAAAAGAGATTGATACCGCGATTCATCAAGAGGCGCATGATTTAGAAGTATCTTATACCGATTTTAAAGAAATACAGATTAAAGATTTATCCTTTAGTTACCCAAAACAAAAAACAGCCACTTCTTTTTCAGTAGGTCCTATTGTTGAAAAAATTACCGCAGGTGAACTTTTATTTATTATTGGAGGAAATGGGAGTGGTAAATCAACCTTTTTAAAATTATTAGTGGGGCTTTATTATCCAAACAAGGGAGCTATTTATGTTGATGAAGAAATGATTGACGATGAGTGTTATCAAAATTATAGAGAACTTTTTTCCATTATTTTTACTGACTTTCATCTTTTTGATCGCCTTTATGGGGTAGAGGAAATAGAGGACAAAATAGTTAATTATTGGCTGAAAAAAATGTGGATGGATAAAATAACCCGTTTCAGAAAAGGACGGTTTACTAATACGGATTTATCAACAGGACAGAGAAAACGTTTAGCCTTTATTGCGGCAATTCTTGAGGATAAACCTATTTTAATTTTAGACGAATTTGCAGCGGATCAAGACCCTGATTTTCGGCGATATTTTTATGAAGAGATTCTTCTTGAACTTAAAGCAAAAGGAAAAACCGTCATTGCTGTTACTCATGATGACCATTATTTTCACGTGGCAGATCGTGTTTTAAAAATGGATTTAGGTCAATTACAAAAACTAAAGTAGGTGATATTAATGTTAATTTCATATAGTCATTCATTTATTTTTTTTCATGTTGCCAAGGTAGCAGGGATTAGTATTCGTCATGCCTTAGATCCTTATACAATAGAACCTAAGCATTTTAAAATTAAACGGCCTCCCAAAGAAATAAATGGCAATATTAATCCCCTTTATAAAATGTGGGACGCGATGTTGATTCATGCAACGGTTAAGCAAACACAACAGGCGTTACCCGATGAGTTTAATAATTTTCATAAATTTGCTTTCGTTCGTAATCCTTGGGATTGGCAAGTCTCCATGTATCATTTTTTACTGAAAGAAAAAGAAAATCCCCGTTATAAAATGCTTTGTGAATTAGGAAGTTTTAAAAACTATTTGGAATGGCTGCTTACCGAAGATAAACCTTATCCTAAAGGGGCAACTAAGTTACAAAAAACAATGTTGATTGATGAAAAGGGTCAAATTGCGGTTGACAAACTTGGGCGATTTGAAAACCTGAATGACGATTTTAATCAAATAACCCTTCAACTAGGAATTAAAGCATCATTGCCTAAATTAAATAATAGTCGTCACCGAAATTATCGAGATTATTATAATGATTACAC
>CAYROI010000019.1:0-14907 GCA_964425835.1 uncultured Methylococcaceae bacterium | reverse complement strand
AATGCTTTAAAAGAACCTGGTTTTAAGCCCAGTATTCCCGAATTTTGTAAAATTCATTTAACAGTGAGTATTTTAAATTCAGCTTCTGCTTGTGAACCTAAAACACTGATTAAAGGGGTTAATAGTTATCATAATCCTTTATTTAATCACGTTGCTTATCAGCGTTTAGATTTGTCAGAACCCCAAATTTTATTACGCACATCAGGGAGTATGGGGGATGCTAAAATGGTTGTATTTACCCATGCTAAATTATTAGCTAATGCGATGAACTGTGTCAGCCGTTTTGGTTTAGATGAAAATTCACGGGTTACTATTACGGTGCCAATTTTTCACCTGTATGGCTTGGGCGCAGGGCTTATTCCTGCCTTAATTGCAGGCGCTTGTATTGATTTACAAGCAGATACGAATATTTTACGTTTTATGGATCATCAACGCCGTTTTAAGCCCAATGTGGTTTATTTGAACCCCACATTTTGTGCGATGCTCGTTAAAATGCGGCGAAAAAATCAACAACCGTTTAAACAAACCATTAGTGCAGGCGCGGCTTTATCTACTACGCTTCACCAAGTATATCAGGTACATTTTGGTCAATTAACTAATTTATATGGGAGTACTGAAATGGGGGCGGCTGCGACAAGCATTAATGAAACAACCACCTCATTTTATCCTATGCCTGATGTTGAAATGACCATTGATGAAAATAAGCGTCTCTATTGTACACATGCTTATGGCTTTAACGGTTATGTTAATAGTCAAGGTGAAGCTATTGCTATTAGTACCTCGCCTTATAAGACAGGGGACATTGCTAATTCCTTAGATAATAACTGCTTTGAATTGATTGCAAGAGAAGCCGATAGCTGTAATCGAGCAGGTTTTTTAGTTCAGTTTCATGATATTGAACAGGCACTATTGAAAATTGATACGGTTACACAAGTATTTGTTTTAAGTAGTGAGGAAGAAATCACCTTACGCGGGCAAAAATTATATGCGTTTTGTCAATTAAAAGAAGCACCGCCCTATGCTGCAGATCGGGAAAAAAAAATCCGCCAAGCCTGTTTTAATCTTTTACCTCGATATGCTGTGCCTGATGAAATTATTTTGCGTGCATCGTTCCCTTTATTAGCAAATGGTAAAATAGATCGTCAAACGCTGAAGCAATCTATTATTTAAGCGTATAAAGGGAAGTCGCTGTTTTAAATATCTGCTATGAAAACATATAAACTCAAAATTATTTTTGTATTTTTAATATTATTAGCCTTTATTTTGGCTTATTATTTTTTTAAGCTACCGACAAAAATACCGACGGTTGTTACAACAACACCTACGACTGTCGCAAGCAAGCAGCCTATCCCAAAAGCATTACATTTTGTAGACAATCAGCGTTGCCTAGAATGTCACACCAAGCAAATGCAACGTTGGTTAGGTTCAGATCACGAAAAAGCAATGCAAGTGGCTAATAAGCAAACTGTTTTGGGTGATTTTAATGATGTTGTTTTTACTGATGCAGGAATTAAGAGTCATTTTTTTAAAAAAGACAATAAATATTTTATTAATACGATTGGTGCAAATGGAGAATATGCTGATTTTGAAGTGAAATATACTTTTGGCATTCGACCATTACAACAATATTTATTAGCCTTACCTAAAGGGAAACTTCAAGCTTATACAGTGGCTTGGAATACGGAGAAAAAACAATGGTTTGACTTATACCCAAAAGAAGCTTTTAAACCCAATGATCCCTTGCATTGGACAAGTGTTTCTTTTACGGCAAATTCTTCTTGTATGGAGTGTCATATGACCAATATGGCAGTTAATTATGATGTCAAAGAAGCCACTTATAACAGTACTTGGAGCGAGCTTAATGTCAGTTGCCAAGCGTGTCATGGACCAGGTAGTGCGCATCTTGACTGGGCTAACAATCGAGATAAAAACCAAAAAAATCTCCCAAACAAAGGACTGGTCATTAATTATTCAGCCATGTCATCACAGCAGCTTGTTGAAAGCTGTGCGCGATGTCATTCTCGACGTTATTCAGTGAGTCAAAATGATTCCCATGGTCGTCGTTTTTTTGATGATTTTATGCCTGAATTATTACGTGAAAACACCTATCATAGTGATGGACAAATACTTGATGAAGTTTACGTTTATGGTTCGTTTACACAATCTAAAATGTATCAACATGGGGTGAGCTGTCTTGATTGTCATGAGCCTCATACCTTAAAAGTACGAGAAAAGAATAATAATTTATGCACGCGTTGTCATCAAACAACCCCCCCTAAGGAACAATTTACGACACTCCGTTCAAAACAATACGATAGCCCTAAGCACCACTTCCATCCGCTTGGCTCAACGGGAAGTCAATGTGTTAATTGTCACATGCCAGAAACGACGTATATGCAAGTTGATCCTCGTCGAGATCATCGTTTTTCTATTCCTCGTCCCGATATTTCAAAAAAATGGGGAACGCCTAATGCTTGTAGTCAATGTCACACGGATAAAACCCAAGCAGAGCTAGTCACCGTAATGAACCAATGGTATGGAAAACAATGGCAGCAACGTCCGTCTATTGCTGATGTAATCGCTCCTGCGCGTCTAGGCAAAGCGGAAGGGATTACCCCTTTAATTAATTTGATAAAATCACCTAAACAAGCGGCGATTATTCGTGCAACAGGCTTAGACTTACTTTTAAATTATGGCGAGATAGGCGTTGATACCTATTTATCATCCTTATCAGATCGTTCCCCTTTAATACGTGCAACGGCATTACAAGGGGTAGAAAACTTACCTGTTGAGCAAAAGTTTAAGACGGTTATTCCTTTGTTAAATGATTCAATACAAGGGGTACGGATTGAAGCGGCAAGATTATTAGCCCCATTACCTAAGAATCTATTTACTCAGCAACAACGCCAACAATTAGATCAAGTACTCAAAGAATACGAAAAAGCTCAAATGGCTTTAGCAGACCATCCAGAAGGATATTTAAATCTTGGAAATCTTTATGCTAGTCAAGGAAAATCATTATTGGCAATTGACTCTTATCGTCAAAGTATCGCATTAGACCCGCTATTTTTACCGAGCTACAATGCGTTAGCAAATCTTTATTATTCCCTTGGAGACAAGTTACAAGCAGTTGCAACTTTTAAGGCAGGGTTGCGCGTTATGCCAAAATCGGCAGGTCTGCATTATTCATTGGGTTTGTTATTGGTGGAATTACAGCAATTAGAAAAGGCAGCCAAGCATTTAAAACAAGCGACATTATTAATGCCAAATCAAACGGTTGTTTATTACAACTATGGGCTGTTATTACAAAAACTTAATCACACACTGGAAGCTGAAAAGGCATTATTAAAAGCCTATGAGCTTGCACCTGCCAGCCAAAAAATAATTAAAACGTTAATCATTTTTTATCAACAACAAAAACAGCTAAACAAGGCAAAAGAATTTATTCAACAACTAGCAAAATAAAAATAAGTAACTCGCTATTTTTGAATAAAAACGCACAGGTAATAATGTGCAAGAAAGGAGGAACTTTTGTTAAAGAGTTTCACTATTATTTTCAGATTGAGGATAAATTTATGTTAAATAAACAGTTAGAAAAAAAGATAAAACCTCGACCTACTACCATAGGGCGATGGTGCAGTTTATTATGTGCAACCATTCCCCTATTGTATTCAGGTTGGGCAGTTGCCGCAGGTGGTACACGACCTAATATTGTTTTGATCGTTGCCGATGATGCAGGCTATGCAGATTTTCCAAGCTTCGGTGGTGAGGCAAAAATGCCTACTGTAGATAGTTTAACCAGTATCGGTAAAACGTTTACTAATTTTCATTCAATGCCGAGCTGTTCCCCTTCACGTTCTACCTTTTTAACAGGGATAGATAATCATATTAATGGGTTAGGGACAATGGAGCCGCAATTACTTAATCCCAAAAATATACAAATAGGTGTGCCAGGTTATAAGGCTTATGTCAATAAACGCAGCATTATGATTTCAACACTGCTTAAGGATAGTAATTATCACACTTATATGGTGGGTAAATGGCATTTAGGTAAAAATACGCTGATTGATGAACAAGCTGTCTTTACACGTGGAACTTGGCCAATTGATCAAGGGTTTGAAAGAAGCTATGGCGTTTTAAATGGCGGAGCTGAACATTATGGCTCTTGTGAACGCACCGAGGGTTTTTGTTCTCGTTTTTTTGAAAATGATAAAATTCTTTCACCAACGGAAGATTTTGCACCTAATTATTTTAGTGCAACGGTCAATACAGATAAGGCAATTGAATATATTGACGAAGGAAAAAATGCTAGTACTGAACGGCAACCTTTCTTTTTATACTATGCAGATACGATGCCTCATGAGCCCAATCAGCTACCAACTAAGTATATTAAACAAGAATATATTGATTTATATTATCAAAAAGGTTGGGATGGGATTCGTGCAGAGCGTTTTCAGAAAATGCAGGCTGCGGGGTTAATTCCAAGTACATTGGATTATCCTGCAAGACGTGCAGATTTCCCTGAGTGGGCAAATGATAATGACCCTAAATGGATACCCCTAATGAAAAAGGTCACAGAACCTCCTTATAATGTGATTTGGGGCAATATTCAAACAGTTGATGACCTTAAAAAAGTCTTAGCTAAAAAAATGGCAATCTATACAGGCATGTTAGAAATGTTTGACAGCCAGGTTGGACGAATTGTTAATCACTTAAAAGAAATTGGTGAATATGATAATACAGTATTCATTTATTTTTCTGATAATGGAGGTGATGGCGTTGAATGGGACTGGTTAGAGCGCAATCTATTGATCCATAAAGGGGTGGATAACTCGCTTGAAAACTTAGGTGGTCGAGGTTCGTTTATCTCTAATGGTCCGCAATGGGCGCAAGCTGTAAATGGCTCGCTTTATGGTTCAAAAGGGACGGTTGCGGAAGCGGGAATTCGGTCACCACTGATAATTGCTTATCCTGCAGGCAATATCGCCGCAGGCTCAAAAACGAATACAATGGCGACTGTAGCAGATTTAGCGGCAACCATATTAGACTATGCAGGGGTTCAACATCCTGTGGGCGTTGGCGTTAAACCTGACTGGGACAATTGTAAAGGCACTTATAAAGATAAAACCAATATTTGTCCTATGAATGGTAAAAGTATCCGTACTATCCTTAATAGTTCCGCACAATCTGTTCATGAAGGTGAACCGATTGGTTATGAACTTTTTGGCACGGCTGCAAGAAATAAAAGTAGAAAAATTATTGGTGAAGCGGCTAATAAAGCGTTATTTTATGAAGAAAACGGACAGTCTTGGAAAATTTTGCGGCTAGGTCGTGCAGGTTGGGGTCTAGGTGCGAATGAGCCATGGCGACTTTATAATTTAACTGAAGACGTATTAGAATCTAACGATCTTAGCCAACAAAACCCAGAAAAATTGGCTCAGCTAATGGGTATGTATTATGAATATGAGCAAAATGTTGGTATTGTGCCGCAAACAGCGAAAAAAGAAACCAATGTGACACCAGGGGCAGAGGTTCGCTATCAATTTCAGCTAAAAAATAAAGAGGATGCCGCAGAAACGTATCAACTAAGTTGTCGGTCTGATTGGACGTGTAGTTTGTCATCGCCAACCAGTGTAACGCTTGCTGCAGGTGAGACAACAACGGTTGATGTGACTGTACGTGTGCCAACGACTGTGATAGGTCAAACGCGTACAACACAAGTGATTATGGCGCGAGAAAATAAACCACAAATGTCAACCAGTCAGGTTTTAGTGACTCAAGTTGCAGAAAAAGCAGGTGATGTTACGGAATATGATCGGGTAATGAATTGGGGTGAGGCAAAAGTTGATCCTGCTTTATTAGCACCCGAAGGACGTAAAATTATGCAAATTAGCGGGTATAAAGTTCGTTATTATCCTAAAACAAAAACCTACTTAGGTTATAAACCTGGTGATAATAATATTTATATTTATAACTTAGAACGCTATGGAGATAAAATTAAGTTAGTTGATTCGTTACCTAATTTATTAACAAAAGCAACACAAGTTGGCTTCTAATTATTTCACTTGATTGTAACGCGTGAGAGCCGATAATTTTGTCGGCTCTTTTTTTAAAATTATTTAATTGAAATGCCATCTATATCAGCAAATTGGGCAATTACGCCCCAACCGCCAAAAATTTCAGAAACTGCAATATAAAGTTCATTATTGCCTTTTTTAAGCGGTAAATAGAGTTTATTAAATAAACCAATCGTCCCTAAAAAGCGATAATCTCTTGTGCCATAAGTATTATCGCCACTATAAATTAATCGATCATTAAAATAGACTTTTACTTTATCACTAAAGCCAAAATGTAAAGGTTTGATTTGATCTTTATCTGAAATGATGGTGATATGTGCAAACACCGTATCTTGACCTTTTACGGTTGCTTGAACTTTAGCTAAATTTGCTAAACCATTGGTTTCTGTTGTCAAAGGTGTCCAACGACGCGCAGTTTTATCATCTGCGGTTAAGCTAAATTTATTCACTAATAATTGTTCATCAAAAGCATCTGAAACAGACCACGCGACAATTGTCCTAGACGCTGGTTTTTTTTGCTCTTTAAACACGCCTTTAAAGATAGGGTTACTCAGTTCGGTATAACTAAAATTAGCAAAATAAGTTGGGTTTGCATTGGCAGTTAAGCCTAATTTTCCTGATTTCACCGCCCGTTTTAAATCATAAATTAGTAAAGCAGGTTTTTTCATATCACGGATATAAACCTCGGCTTTTCCATTCAAAATAACCAATTTGACGTGCATCCACTGATCATAAACATAATCAACAGGCGCACCATAGCCTTCGCCATAATATAATTGCCAGCCATCTAAGCCATTAAAAACAGGGGTATACTGATTCGCATCAGGCTGTCCTGATTTATGCGCGCGCATAAAGAATTTTTCATAATTTTTTGAGTCCTGCCAACGCCAGATAACGCCTGCATAAGTTCTTTTGGCACTAAAAGCAATATCATATTCAATAATGCCATTGGTGAAATTAGCGTTTTTAACAATCGCCATTCCTTGTTTTAGCATTAGGCTTTTTTGCCCTAAATAATCAACAATTTTACCCTCTTTGTCATTAATTTCCCATTGGTCCAAATCAAAAGGAATCGTTTTAATTGCATCTGCATACACTTGAATGTTGGTTAGTGATAAGAAAATAACTGCGATAAACAGTTTAATATTTTTTAATAGCATCATATTTTTTCCTAGTTTTTTAAAGGTGAAGGAAGATACAGGGATTTTTGTAAATAAGAAAGCCAAGTTGAAATGAGTTGTCTTTCTACAATCGGGCAAGCTATCTTAGCTTTTTCTAATTCTGCTAAGGTTTGGTTATTATTAAAATTAGGTTTTTTTTGGCTCATCGCCCCTGATGAATTAGCAATAAAACGTAAAATAGTTGCCAGCTTTCTATCTGTATTTTTGTCAATGTAATGTTGTAGCTCAGATTGCCATTGTTGAGAGGCGACTTTTTCTAATGGGTAATTAAGTTGCTTGATTGTTTCAAAAAATGTTGTCCACTGGATAGAATTTGGATTGATAAGATGAAAATTTTTCCCTACAGACTGTTTTTGGAATGATAAATGAACCAGTGCGCGCGCGCCATAATCAACTGGAATTAAAGAAAGGTCAGTGTTCCAATCAGGATATTTTTTTAATAAAATGCAGACCTTTAACATGCTAATTAACAGGTCATTAAGGTTTTGCGTAATGCCTGTTTTACTATCACCCATCACTCGACCTAAGCGGTAAATACACGTTGGGAGTCCTCGTTTTTGCGCCGCTAAAACTAAGTGCTCTGCCACCCATTTACTTTGTTTATATCCGCCTTTAAGATTTGAATTAGGTGGGGTTGCTTCCAAGATGGTTTGACCTGCGCTGTGACTGAAAAAAACGGCAATCGTTGAGATAAAATGTAAAGGTTTAGTTTGGCTAAGACTGGCTAAACGTAATACTTCCGCTGTCCCATCAACATTGGTTTTTTTCAATAAGGAATAAGGATAAATCGCATTAACCCAAGCTCCATTATGATAAATAAGATCAATCGTTTTAGCTAAGTCATTGAAAGTTTTATCAGAAAGCCCAAGTTGCGGTTGTGATAAATCGCCTAAAACAGGAATAATGCGTGCAGAAAAATCATTTTTCCAGAGTGAATAAGCACGTAAATGCTGCTCAAGACGTTGTTGTGCAGATTCTTGTGGGTTTTTACAACGAATAAGACAATAAATTGTCGCCTCTGTTTTACATAACAATTCATGCAACAAATAAACGCCAAAAAATCCCGTTGCTCCCGTTAAAAAAATAGCTTTATGTGTGTGACTATTTTTTGATAAGGGTTGTTGAAATTGAATGGTAGAATCAAGAACCGCTTCTGTTGTTAAATTAATTTTTGTTGTCATTATCAAAAGGAATAGCCAAAATAGTCAAGGTCTTTTTGAAAGCGTTCTGTGACAAGTCGTCGACTTTTTTCAGTATAAGCATCACGATAACTTTTTTTATTAACCGATTGATTAATATGCGGTAAATTTACTTTAATTTTAAGCTGGTGAGCAAGTTCATTAAAATCATCGGTTAAGTTTTCAAAATAGATTATTTTATCAACGGCTAACTGTTGATTGATTTGTAGATAATCCAATTGATTATAATAAAAGCGTTGAAAAAAAATTTCATTGGGTAGCGATAAAAAATCCTCAAAGCTACTCATAAAAGGTTTCATTTGTGCTTCTACGGTATCAAACCAAGTAATTGAATCAGATGTTTCTGGCACATTACCAGGATTAATGGTGTTATGTTTGAACATTGAATACCAAGAAAGTAAACGCGCATAAGGATTTCTTACAATACTAAATTTAGTGTAATCTGAAAATATTTCAGAGGATAAAATGGGGTATATATCACTAATGAAACAATGCTTTTGACGTTTTTTTTCAGTATCAAGCGGTAGTTCGTAAACAATATCAGGGTCTGCTTCAATCAATGCATTACTGACAGAAGTTCCCCCTGTTCTTTGAATATGTATAAAGATAACACGATATTTATGAGAGATTAACATTATTTATAACCTGCTTCATGGCAAAGGGGTTGGCAATAACTTAAGAGATAATCTAAATCGTCCAAACTCATAATCATTTTCCATTCTTCTAGTTGATCGATTTTAAGGTGCTGTTTCCATGAGGAATCGACCCTATTTAATTGCTCAAAAATATCATCACTAAAGGTTGTATTTAGGTAGTTGGCAATGTTTTTTAAGGCTTGTTTTTGTATTTGAAAACCTAGATCACCAATTAATTCTTCATAAGAAACCATTAAACAATCTGTCGAATTTTTCCATGCTAACATTGAACGATAAACCTCTGCAAAACTCACAACCGTTGCTTGTGCTTTTTTGGCATAACCCCCTTCTGCGATAAATTTTAAGCGTTGGCTTGGGGTTAAAATTTTAAAATCAGCATGTAAAAAATATAAGGGGAGTTCATCAATAAAAAGAATGCTGGCTAATAAGGCTCTGGGGTCACGCATGATTAAAATATGACGATAATTGAGTTCATCAAGGATGGGTGCTAATACTTGAGTTTCTGGAATATGCACAGAAATACCTTGCCCTAATGGAAATGCCTTTAGCCATTTTTTAAAAACTGAAGGTTTAAAATACCACGGGGAATAAGGGCTAATAACAATTTTATTTTCTATATCCATATTATTGCGATCATTATTTAACAGTATTTTCGCATTTTTATAATTAAGGCGTGTTTGTGCTTCGGTATCTTTATATCCTAGCATTTCAATAGTTTCTGCTAACAGTAGTTCCCCCCCTCTGGATAAAGAATTAGTTAGCACTCCTGTAAAAGAATTTTTAGATATAGTTTGGTTTGAAATTGGCATAAATTTATTCTCTTGATAGGTGAGCGGTGTTGGTTTTTATTTTTAAGATTTTATGATAAACTTCTAACAGTTACTTATTTTAATGTGGTAAAATAAATAAAAATGTGGATTCAAAAAATAGACCCATTTATTTTAATAATAGAAAAACATTTATGGTGGTTATCATTAGTTTTTTTTATGATAGGTGTTTTTTGGGCAGATCAATCTAGTTCTTTTGCCTATTTTATTAATGACTTGATGGGGCGTTTTATTGATAGCTATAGTTATGTTGCCCCCGTTACCATTTATTTAATTTTAACGCCTACACTGATAAAACTTTTCCTAAGTGAAACTAAGGGTAAAAGTTTTGCAAATTATACAATTAAATGGTTTGTTATTGCTCGACTTATTGCCTGTATTTACGCAGTTATTTTTACGACGATTGCATTTAATTTACCCTTATATTCAACCACAGCAGGATTTATGATGGCGATAAATAAGTCGTTTTATTCGCTTGTTTGGATGTTAACGCACAGTGTTTATTTTTATGCTGTTTATGCCTCATTAATTTCGGTTTTTATTGCTCTGAAAGTGAGTAAAATAGCAAATACTTTGGTGAAAGGGGTCGATTTAGTAGAATATTTGGGAAAATTTATTGTGCCGATTATCCCTTTTATAAAGTATATCCTAAAAACTGGATAAAATAGAACATAATTGATTTTTCATGAAAAAAAACCTTACCTTTAAATAAACAAGTTATGTAGCGTAAAATAGCCGTATATAAATAATTAAGTTATTTTTATAATTTTTTTAAAATGAGAGGCAAAGATGTTTGGATTTAGATTCATAAAATTACAGCCTACGGACTATGTACTGCAATATCGCAATGGGGAATTAGTTAGGGATGGCACAGGATTATCTTTTTTTTATTTTTCCCCAACAGCATCATTAGTACGAATTCCTGTAGGCAGTATTGACACCCCTTTTATTTTTAGAGAAATTACCTCTGATTTTCAAGAAATTTCTCTACAAGGACAAATTACTTACAGAATTCTTGAGCCAAAAAAATTATCCCAATTAATGAACTTTACCTTAACCCCTAATGGTAAAGAGTACACTTCAGAAGACCCGCAAAAATTACCACAACGTTTAATTAACCACACCCAAGTTTTAACTAATTCCGCTTTAAAAACTATGCCATTGCAAACGGTGTTAATAAGTTCGCAAGCATTAGTGACTGACGTTAAACAAGCTTTACAAAAAGCTGAATTAATTACTTCTTTAGGGATAGAAATTTTAGATTTATCTATTGTTTCGGCAACCCCTACGCCTGAGATGACACGCGCATTAGAAGCAAAAGCCCGTGAGCAAATTTTATTACAAGCCGATGAAGCGATTCATATTCGTCGTAATGCTGCGGTTGAAAAAGAACGTATTATTAAAGAAAATGAGTTAAATACAGAAATTGCGGTTGAAAATAAAAAACGTCAAATTCGTGAAACCCAAATGGAAGCGGAAAAAGCCGTTCAACAAAAACAACGTGAATTAAAAGAAGCGGAAATGGCAACAGAAATTGCTTTAGAAGAAAAAAATGCTACTTTAGTTGAACTAATTAATAAAAATGCCTGTAAACAGGCTGATACCCAAGCCTATCGTATTGCGACAATGATGAAAGCCTTTGCAGAAACTGATCCAAAAATTATTCAAGCCTTGGCTAGTGTCGGTATGAAACCTGAACAATTAATAAGTCAAGCCTTTAAAGAGTTAGCAGAAGGGGCTGAGAAAATAGGTGAGTTAAATATCTCCCCTGATTTGATGCGTGAATTATTAAATAGAGATTAATGAATCGTACCACTGAAAATAAAATTATTTTAATTACGCGTCAAACGCGTTTGGATGAATTAATTGTGCGTTTTAATACCGAATCACAAGCACGGTTTTATTTGGAAAGTTTAGGGGCAGATTTTGCCATTTATCAACAAGAAGACCGTTGTTATAAACAAGCATTGATTGAAACACAAAAAATCTTAAGTTATTTGGGGCGTGTTCAACGTGTTGATCGTAGTTTTTTAGCCAATTTCATGTTTGCTAATAGCGATACCGTGGTTGTTTTAGGTCAGGATGGTTTAGTCGCTAATGTATTAAAATATTTAGATCAACAGCCCGTAATTGGGGTTAATCCTGATCCTGAACACTTGGAGGGCGTTTTATTACCTTTTTATGTTAATGATTTAGATCGTATTATTCCCGCTTTATTTAAACAAGACTGTGAAATTAAAAACATCACGATGGCTAAAGCCCAATCAACAACGGGACATGTTTTATATAGCGTCAATGATTTTTTTATTGGTGCAAAAACGCATACCTCAGCCCGTTATCAACTTGAAATTGGAAATAACAAAGAACAGCAATCCTCTAGTGGCATTATTGTTTCTACAGGATTAGGCTCTACGGGTTGGCTTAAAAGCATTTTAGCGGGTGCAAAGGGAATTAGCGCATCAATGACAGCGAAAAAAACCACTAAGCAACGTACTCAAGCATCATCTAATTCTCTTACTGATATGCCGTGGGATGCAGATTATCTTTATTTTTCAGTCCGTGAACCTTGGCCGAGTAAAAATACTTCCGCTAAAATGACCTTTGGAAAAATTACCGTAACACAACCGTTACAAGTTTATTCACAAATGCCAGATAACGGTGTGATTTTTAGTGATGGCATTGAAAAAGATTTTGTTGAATTCCAAGCGGGGACAACGGCAACGATTAGTATTGCCGATAAACAAGGGCATATTGTTCTTAATCGTTAGCCCTCATTCCTAAATGGTATAATCTATCCATTTTCCTTCTAAGATTTTAAAATACCTCATGACTAATTCTACTACCAGCATTTTTAATCTTGCCTTAGATGGCGTACAAAAATTGATTCCTTATACCCCAGGTAAACCGATTGAAGAATTAGAACGTGAATTGGGATTAAGTCATATTGTAAAACTGGCCTCAAATGAAAGCCCTTTAGGGCTTAATCCCAAGATAAGCAAAGCAATAACGCAGGTCTTACCTGAATTAAGTCGTTACCCTGATGGTGGTGGTTTTAATTTAAAAACCGCGTTATCTAAAAAATTAGGAGTAAATGTTGAGCGAATCACCTTAGGAAATGGTTCTAATGATTTATTAGAAATTATTACTCGTACTTTTGTTAGTCCTAGGCACGAAATTATTTTTTCACAACATGCGTTTGCCGTATACCCGATTGTAACGCAAGCTGTAGGCGCAACAGCTCGGGTTATTCCTGCTAAAAATTATGGGCATGATTTAGAAGCGATGCTGGCGGCTGTCAATGAAAAAACGCGATTAATTTTTATTGCAAATCCAAATAATCCGACAGGCACATTCTTAACACCTGATGCGATTAAAGCATTTATAGCTGCATTGCCTGAAACGGTTTTATGTGTGTTAGATGAAGCTTATTTTGAATTTATAGCCGTTGATAAACGTGCAGATTCTATTCGTTGGTTGGCTGAATTTCCCAATCTAATTATTACCCGTACGTTTTCTAAAGCTTATGGTTTAGCAGGTTTACGGATAGGTTATAGTTTATCGAGTCCTGAAATTGCAGATTTATTAAATCGGGTTCGGCAACCGTTTAATAATAATGCTTTGGCTTTGGTTGCTGCAGAAACGGCTTTAGCGGATGAAAATTATTTAGCCCTTGCGGTTAAAACTAATCATGATGGCATGATACAACTCACCACTGCTTTTAAATTTTTTGATTTAGAATGGATACCGTCGGCGGGTAATTTTGTTAGTGTGGATTTTAAACAGCCTGCGATGCCGATTTATGAGGCACTATTAAAAAAAGGTATCATTGTTCGTCCTATCGGGGGAATTTATGAAATGCCGAATCATTTACGGGTGAGTATTGGTACGAAAAAAGAAAATTCGTTTTTTATTGAAGCATTGAAGGGTGTATTAGCTAATGGATAATCAAATAACACATTTAACTAAAATAGAAATAAAAGGGCTTTGGGATAAATACGATATTGTTTGGGATTTAAACTCAGATGTTAATGTTTTAGCTGGAATAAATGGAAGTGGTAAAACAACTATTATTAATTGTATTTTTGAATTGTTTTTTTATGATGTTATTTTAACAAATGATAGGAATACGGCTAAATCTGTTCAATTAAATTTTAATGATGGTGAATCTATTTTTTTTGAAGAAGGAATTTCTTTATCTCATTCAAATGAGGGTGATTTCAAAAAACTACGACCCAATATGAATTTAATTAGAACTTTTGATATAGAAGCAAAGCCACAAGAACTCTTAAAAAAAGCAAATGATGAAGTTAATACAGAATTAGATTTTGAATTATGGATACTGCAAAAAGAATATTTAAACTATCAAGTTGATATTGGTAAAAAATTAAGAGCTAATAAGGGAAGTCCTGATGATAATACAACTTATTTTCACGATAAGTTTATTGAAATCATTAATGATTTATTTTTAGAAACAAATAAGAAAGTTAATCAGGATGAAAATGAACTTGAGTTTTTATTAGGTGAGCAAGAAATTAATGTTTATCAATTATCATCAGGTGAAAAACAACTTCTAATCATTTTATTAACTGTTTTAGTGCAAGATAATAAACCTTCAATTTTATTAATGGATGAGCCTGAAATATCACTTCATATTGAATGGCAAAGAAAACTAATTAAATATATTCGAGTGCTTAACCCGAATGCACAGATTATTATTGCAACCCATTCGCCTGATATTATCGTACATGGATGGCTAGATAACGTATTCAACCTTCAAGACCTCATTGTTAAGGATAATACACGGTTATGATCTCTTTTGAAAACTACGCGCTTGATTCTGAACGGAGAAATGCGTTTAATCGCAGTCAACAAAAATCTAAGCCCGATGAAATTCTAGTTTATGTTGAGGGTTTTTCTGATGTTGGGTTTTGGCATGGTATTTTAAGTCCTTATGAAAAACAAAATAA
>CAYROI010000018.1:15615-29302 GCA_964425835.1 uncultured Methylococcaceae bacterium | reverse complement strand
AATATTGCAATAAACTTACAAACTTCGCGCTTTAAAAAATGCTTGCTCCGATATTTTACTCCACTGACTGACCTGATCTCTAAACTGGCTCACTGAAGCATAGATTTTTTTCGATAAAGGGTCTTTGGCGACTAATTCTAAAACGACTTCTTCAGACAGTTTTTTCAAATGCTTTAAAACTTCATCAGGTAACGGCAATACTTTAACCTTATGTTTATTAACCAGTGTATCTAACGCTTGATTATTTCGCGCTGTATATTCAGAAAGCATATCCATATTCGCGGCTTTACAAGCCACTAATATTATTTGTTGCAAATCTTTAGGCAGCCCATTAAAAGCTTTTTCATTAATCATCGCCTCAATGGTTGAACCAGGTTCATGCCAACCTGGATAATAATAATATTTTGCCGCCTTGTGGAATCCAAAGGCTAAATCATTATAAGGCCCTACCCATTCGGTTGCATCAAGTGTCCCCGATTGTAAGGCGGTGAATAATTCGCCGCCTGGAATATTAACAATTGTTCCCCCTGCTCGACGTAATGCCTCTCCGCCTAAACCTGGAATCCGCATTTTTAAACCTTTTAAATCTGCCATAGAATTAATTTCACGGTTAAACCAGCCTGCCATTTGTGTGCCTGAATTTCCTGTCGCCGCTGGAATTAAACCAAAGGGTTTATAAACTTCACGCCATAATTCCATACCGCCGCCATAATAGAGCCACGCATTCATTTCTTGACCACTTAGACCAAAAGGAATGGATGAAAAAAATTGCGCTGCTTCCGCTTTTCCTTTCCAATAATAAGCTCCAGCATGTCCCATTTGCGCTGTCCCATTAGAAACCGCATCAAAAACTTCAAATGCGGGGATCAGTTCATTTGCACCGTAAACTTTAATGGCAATTCGTCCATTACTCATTTCAGTAATCATTTTTGCGAGTAAATTCGCATTCGTCCCTAAGCCTGGAAAATTTTTAGGCCATGCAGTGACCATTTTCCATTTGAACTCAGCTTTAGCTTCAGCTATTGAAGGGGCAAGCAATGTTGCTGTCGTTGCTAACCCTCCGATACTGGCTGTTTTTATAAAATCACGTCGTTTCATTTTTTTCCCATTTTTTGAATAATATCTCGGCTTAAAAACAGCAGAACAAATAGGTTTTGCCTTCTGATAAGTTTATGTTTAATGATATAACCCTTGCGTTTCTTCCAAGGCTTCTAAATAAAATTTATCATCAATATCAAGCTCTTTATAACAAAAAATAGTCACCCCACTATCGCGAAACATTTTATTAACCGCTTGATTAAGACTGCTATGATGACTATGTTTTTTCTTTCGTAAAAAAATAATTTCTTTTATCCCCACTTGAATAATTGCTTGAGCGCAGGTATTACAAGGAAATTGCGTAATATACATTTTTGCATGACTTATATCATGTGCCATACAATTATAAATGGCGTTTTTTTCTGCATGAACCACATAAGTATGTTTTGATTTTAGAATGTCATCGTCATTATCTTCCCAATACTGCGAATCATCATCGCTACAACCTCTAGGTAAGCCATTGTAACCAATACCAATTATTTTATTTTCCTTACCAACAATACAAGCCCCATTTTGAGTCTTTTGATCTTTTGATCTAAATGAGGACAAAACCGCGATAGACATAAAATAGGTATGCCAGCTCATATAGTTAGTTTTTTTCATTATTTTAAATAAATTCCTTTCCCAGGCTGTCCTTGGGGGGAGACTTTAGCAGGAACATAATCAGCATGAGCATAATCATGCACTTCAAAATCATCAAACTGATAAGAAAATATATCGCTTGGTTTACGTTTAAAACTAATCGTAGGTATGCTTAGTATTGGTTTTTTTATTTGCTCTTTTACTTGATCGACATGATTTTCATAAATATGCACATCACCACCTACCCAAATAAATTCTTTGGCTTTTACCCCCAATTGATGTGCGACCATATGGGTTAATAATGAATACTGGGCAATGTTAAAGGGAACGCCTAAATAGGCATCACAAGAACGTTGTGTCAGCATTAAACTTAATTCATCGTCCACTAAATAGAATTGTAATAAAATATGACACGGTTTAATTGACATCGCTTTTAAGTGATCGGGTCGCCATGCGGTAATCATATGACTACGTGCCTCTGGACGTTCAGCGAGTGATTTCATCACTTGAGCCACCTGATCTATTTCTGTTTTTCCCCCATATAAATGTTGGGTGGCAGGATCTATTTGCCAATGCCGCCATTGATGTCCGTATAAAGGCCCGACAATACCCGCCTCGTTTTCCCAAGTATCCCATATTTTTACATTATGTTCTTTAAGCAATTTAGTATCTTGAGAACCACTCAAAAACCATAACATTTCAACCGCTAATGATTTGAAAAAAACTTTTTTAGTGGTCATTAAAGGGAGTTTATTATTACTTAAATCAAAGCGTAAAGGTTGTGCAAACAACTCATAACGCCCTTCTTCATCATCAGGTTTTCGATAATGTCCCTTTAGAATATTTTCTAACATATCTAAATAGCCCGCTTCATTATTCATATTTATTCTCATTCATATTTATCGTAAAGATGGCGTAAAGTGAACGTAGTCACCCTACGCCGTTATTTATTATAACAAAATCATTTTTTATTCAGGAAAAACACCCGTGGATAAATAGCGGTCACCACGGTCACAAATAATGACAACAATGACCGCATTCTCAAGTTCTTTAGATAAACGTAATGCGGCGGCAACTGCGCCCCCTGATGAAATCCCTGCAAAAATACCTTCTTTAGCAGCTAACGCTCGTGTGGTATCTTCGGCGGTTTTTTGATCCATATCCATAATGCTATCGACACGACTTGCATCATAAATTTCAGGGAGATATTCTTGAGGCCAACGGCGAATGCCTGGAATTTTTGACTCGCCTTCAGGTTGTACCCCAATAATTTGAATATTCGCGTTTTGTTCTTTCAAATAGCGAGACGTTCCCATAATCGTTCCTGTTGTTCCCATTGCACTGACAAAATGGGTAATAGATCCCTCAGTATCACGCCATATTTCAACGCCTGTGCCTTGATAATGCGCTAAAGGATTATCTGGGTTAGAAAATTGATCTAAAATCCGCCCTTGTCCATTAGTTTCCATTTGCCGTGCTAAATCAATCGCCCCTTCCATACTTTTTGCCGCAGGCGTTAAAATAATGTCAGCACCATAAGCTTTCATCGACGCACGGCGTTCAGCACTCATATTATCAGGCATAATCAACGTCATTTTATAGCCTTTGATTGCCGCTGCCATCGCTAATGCAATCCCTGTATTACCACTCGTCGCTTCAATGAGACGATCACCTGGTTTAATTTCACCGCGCTTTTCTGCTTGTTGAATCATGTTTAATGCGGGACGATCTTTAACAGAACCTGCGGGATTATTACCCTCTAATTTTACCAAAATGGTGTTGCTATTATTATCGACAAGCCGTTGTAGCTTGACTAAAGGGGTATTACCGACAAAGGATTCAATCGTTTTAAAGTTCATAGAAATCCATCCAAAGAAAATGAAAACAATTATCCCATAAAAACAAGCGGTGAAAAGGTTATTTAAAGGCTTTTTTTTGTTATAATCGTAAGGTTAATTCGCTGTCTTAAAGTTTCTAAAACAATCACTTCAATAAAACTTTAGACGCACAGGCCAACATTGATTGTTTGTCGTAAATCAACCTAAATATGGATCTTATGTCAGATTTTGCTAAAGAAATTATTCCCGTAAATCTCGAAGACGAGATGAAACAGTCTTACCTTGACTATGCAATGAGCGTTATCATTGGACGTGCATTACCTGATGTTCGAGATGGTTTAAAGCCTGTACATCGTCGAGTTTTATATGCGATGAGTGTTCTTAATAATGACTGGAATAAGCCTTATAAAAAGTCAGCTAGAGTCGTAGGTGATGTTATTGGGAAATATCATCCACACGGTGATACAGCGGTTTACGACACTATGGTTAGGATGGCACAGCCGTTTTCAATGCGTAATATGTTGATAGATGGGCAGGGAAATTTTGGCAGCGTTGATGGTGATTCACCAGCCGCAATGAGATACACAGAGGTTCGGATGGCTAAAATTTCCCACGAAATTTTAGCGGATTTAGATAAAGAAACCGTTGATTTTGTTTCTAACTATGATGATTCAGAATCTGAACCTTCTGTGATGCCAACCCGTGTTCCAATTTTATTAATTAATGGTTCATCAGGGATTGCTGTCGGGATGGCAACCAATATTCCACCCCATAATTTAGGCGAAGTTATTAGCGGATGTTTAGCGTTAATAGAAAACCCAGAAATGAATGTTGCCGAATTAATGGTGCATATCCCAGGCCCTGACTTCCCAACCGCCGCGTTTATCAATGGTTCACTCGGTATTGAAGAGGCTTATAGCACAGGACGCGGTAAAGTTCATCTGCGTGCCAAAGCCCATTTTGAATCGTTTGGGCAAAATGATAGCCGTGAAGCCATTATTGTTACTGAATTACCTTACCAAGTAAACAAAGCCCGTTTATTAGAAAAAATTGGCGAAATGCACAAAGAAGGTAAATTAACAGGTATTTCTGCCCTTCGTGATGAGTCGGATAAAGACGGAATGCGAATGGTCATTGAACTTAAGCGCGGTGAAGTCGCGGACGTTATTTTAAATAATCTCTATAAACAAACGCAATTACAAACGGTTTTTGGTATCAATATGGTGGCGATTCTTAATGGTCGTCCTTATTGCATGAGTTTGAAAGAGATTTTAAGTGCGTTTATTAATCATCGCCGTGAAGTGGTAACGCGTAGAACCCTTTATCTATTGCGTAAAGCCCGTGATAGAGCGCATATATTGGAAGGTTTAGGAATTGCTTTATCAAATATTGATGAAATGATTACCTTAATTAAAGCGTCCAAAAATCCAGCAGCAGCACGAGAAGTTTTATTAGAACGTGATTGGAAAACAGGCTTAGTAACCGCATTATTAGAAAATGCCGATATGACCCGTTCACGTCCAGAGAATTTACCCGAAGGTTTTGGCATTAAGGGGGATGTATATAAATTGTCGCCAACCCAAGCGCAAGCCATTTTAGAATTACGTTTGCATCGTTTAACAGGGTTAGAACAAGATAAAATTATTACGGAATTTAAACAATTACTGGGATTAATTGATGAATACCTCTTTATCATTACCCATGATGAACGTTTAATGGAGATTATTACCGAAGAATTAGTCGCCATTAAAGAACACTATGCCGACCCACGTCGTACCGTGATTTTACAAGACCGATTAAGTCTTTCTACTGAAGATTTAATTACCGAAGAAGAGCGTGTTGTTACCATGTCACATGAAGGGTATGTGAAATCACAACCTTTAGATGATTACAAAGCCCAACGTCGTGGGGGACGTGGAAAATCTGCCACTAAAACCAAAGAAGAAGATTTTATTGAAAAATTGATTATCGCCAATACTCACGATACTATTTTATGTTTTTCTTCTACGGGTAAAGTTTATGGGGTTAAAGTTTACACGTTACCTGTTGCTAGTCGTTCTTCTCGTGGCAAACCTTTTGTTAATGTCTTACCTTTGGAACAAGACGAAAAAATTAGTGCCATGTTAACGGTACGTGAATTTAGCGAAGATAAATTTATTTTTATGGCAACCGCTAATGGGACAGTCAAAAAAACCCCATTAACAGAATTTAAACGCCAACCTATCAACGGTAAAATTGCCCTAGATTTGCGTGAAGGTAACAGCTTAGTGGGGGTTGCGGTGACTGATGGACAGCAAAATGTTTTACTCTTTAGCTCTAACGGTAAAGTCATTTGTTTTAATGAGTCCGATGTTCGCTCTATGGGGCGAACCGCCGCAGGGGTTCGTGGAATTCGGTTAAAAGAAGGACAACGAATTATTTCTTTAATCCTAGGTGACAAAGGCACTGTGCTGAATATCACTGAAAATGGATTTGGAAAACGCACCTTAATTGAAAAATATAACTGCCAAAAACGGGGTGGACAAGGGGTTATTGCCATTCAAACTTCCGAGCGTAATGGTGCAGTCGTCGGCGCATTATTGGTGAATGATGAAGATGAAATTATGTTAATTACCGATGGCGGTACTTTAGTTAGAACGCATGTCTCTGAAATTTCGGTGGTGGGTCGAAATGCCCAAGGCGTTACCGTTATCCGTCCTGATAGTGGTGAAAAAGTTGTTGGGGTTGATAAAATTGACGGTCTGCAAGAGGAAGATATTGGCTTAGAAGTGATTGAAAATAAAGAAATGGACTCTGAACCTACTTCTGAATAATTTTTTAAATAGACTTTTTAAGTTATTGGAATCCAAAAACATATTTTTGGATTCCTGTTCCGAATATCCCTAAATTTTAGTTTGAATACTTACAAAGCATCAGGATAAAATAATTGCTGTCCTTTCTTTTGATAATCGCCAATAATTTTTTGACCTGCCGCTGAGATCACAAAATCAATATATTTCTTTGCTAACAAATAATTAGCGGTGTCATAGCGTTCAGGATTTACCGCTATAATGTGATAGGGATTGAAAAGTGCCTTATCATTCGCAAACAAAACCTCTAAATCAATTTTATCTTGATAGGCGAGGTAAGTACCTCTATCTGCTAAGGTATAGGCTTGTTTTTCATCGGCTATTTTTAAAACTGCTCCCATACCTTGACCTACCGAAAGATACCAATCCCCTTGAGGCTGTACTTGAGCCTTGCGCCATAATGCTCGCTCTTTTTTATGCGTCCCTGAATCATCACCACGGGAAATAAAGTTTGCTTGATGCGTGGCGATTTTTTGTAGTGCGTCAACAGCAGTGGTTGCTGTTTTTATTTGTGCTGTGTCTGTTTTCGCGCCTAATAAAACAAAATCATTGTGCATCACCGCTTTTCTATCAATACCATAACCTGCTTCAACAAAAGCTATTTCAGCCGCAGGGGCATGAACAAAAACCACATCAACATCGCCATTTGCTCCCAATTTTAACGCTTTTCCTGTGCCAACGGCGATCACCTTAATTCGCGCATTATATTTTTTTTCAAAAATAGGGTTGAGTACGGCGAGTAGACCTGAGTTTTCTGTACTGGTTGTCGTTGACATGCGTAATATTTCTACCGCATGCACTTGAATACTCCATAATAAGAGTACGCTTAATAATAATTTTTTCATTAAAATTTTAATCCAATTTGTGTATAAGCATAGGTACTATCTACTTTTCCAGCACCTTTCATTAAATCCCCTGCAAAAATATGGGCAATTCCTGTTTCTAAGCGGATATTTTTCGGAAGAATATCCCATCGCACACGCGCTTCTATTTGTGTGCCAATATAAGAATCATTCCCTGTAATACCTGCCCCTGTCCACGCATCTGCTGTTGATGCCAGCCAAAAACCACGCAATACAATCATTGCTGCAGTTTGTTGATACGGTTTAAAATGTAAGCGTAATGCTGGGGAATTTAAATTTGCACGTGCAAATGCCCCTAAGGTGCTAGTTGGTCCAAAATCAAAACGCCGCGCACCATACAAGGTATCAAAACGGTTGTTTTCTCCATCATTAGGATCATCATCACCACTGGCATAATCGTATTGTACTAATAATCGCGGCGACCAAGGTAAGTCAAAACGATAGCCTAGTTCTGCATGATAAAAATACGCCCAATGATTTAAATCTTGTGTGGCAGTTTTAGAACGCCTCGATTTTCCTAATTGATAAGCCATTTCAAATTGATAATCAAACTGACTTTTTTTAGGTGATCGCCAAAACTGCATCCCAAAGGTGTAAAGATTACGGTTTTTAGTCGATCTACCCTTTGTATCGTTTTCATTTAATCCAAATAAAAATACCGCAGCTTTATCTAAGGTACTGAAGAAAGGTTGGCTGTAATAAACCCCCCAGAATCGCACTTCTGCATCTTCACGGTCAAATTTCTGCTGATTACCAGCGATATTCCCCAAATTTAACCGCTGTATGGGTAAGGTATAAAAAGCCCGAAATTTACGTTCTTTCGCTGTCCATTGCCAATCTATCCCTGTAAATGAATTAATTGTATTTCGATACCGATTGCGGGCAACAAAACGACGACTACCTATATCCATGGTAACCCGTCCCAAACGTAATACACTTTGACTATTGGCACTCAATAAATGATCTATGGGGATTTCAATATAAGCTTGTAGTAGCTCGAATGCGTTTGCAATACTTGTTGTCAATCGAGTACTAGAGCTTGCCGTCCCACTATCAGCAAGCATTATTCGTGAATCTTCCATTTCTGCACCTACACGAAAATAACCTAAATCAACTTTAGCCTGAATCAAGGTTCTAAAAACTAACGCTTGATCGCCACCTTTAGCTATTTCTCCGTTGGTTTTTAGTCTAAACTGCTCATCTATGGTTTCATAACGCGTGCGATGCTCACCTGAGATTTGTAACCAATCGGGTAAGCCAATTGCCTCACGCAAGTACCAAGGGGATTCATCTGCATAACTAACACTATTTCCCGTTAATAAAACTGAAATTAATATAAATTTGACTAATTTTAAATAGGTATTAAATTGCATCTTTTAATTATAATTAATTTTAAAGTGCTATTTTATAATAAAAATTAAAAAATTTAAAATAGAGGTCAAGAATTATGCGCGACTCACCCGATGAAATTGATATAGACGATGATTTCTTTGAGCTATCTGGAGAAAAATTGTCAATTCTAGATCAGTTAGAACATGATGATTTAGGAATAGACCCAACCATGAAAAATTATAATAATCAGCGTAAAACAATACGTTACATTAGGGGGGATATTTCCGCATCAATTCATAGACGTGATATTTTTGGCGGCTACAATTTATTTAGTTATAGTAATCCAATTGAGGTTAAATTACTTGATGTGAGTAGTAAAGGGGCGTTAATTTCTAGTCCAAAAAAAATTAACCTTAATAAAAAGATTAATTTAGTTCTTATTTTTAATTGTCGTAAAAAGTTTAACATTCCTTCTAAAGTTATTCGTGAAGAGACTTATGCAAAAAAAATTTATGGAATAAAATTTAATCATGTTCGTCATGATTTAGGCGATTATTTATTGGAAACGCAAACGAAATTAGTTTTTCAAGATTTTTAGTCATGCATATTTTTTGGTAGCCATGCTGCCAACGATTCCAAACGTTTGTATCGAGTTAAATCGAGTTGTAACGGGGTTACTGAAACATATCCTTTTTTTATGGCATAAAAATCAGTTCCCTCACCTGCATCTTGTTCAGCACCAGGCGGTCCAACCCAATAAATATCATTCCCGCGTGGGTCTTGTGCTTTAATGACGGCTTCTGCTTTATGTCGTTGTCCAAGACGGGTTGCTTGATAACCTTTTAAATCACGAAACGCAACATCGGGGACATTAACGTTTAATAGGGTATCTTTAGGTAATGGATTAGTTACAATTTGCCGCATTAAAGTGACGGCAACAGCGGCGGCAGTTTCAAAATGAGTGGGATCGGATGCGGTTAAAGAAATAGCCATGGCAGGCAAGCCCAAAAAACGCCCTTCGGTAGCTGCAGCCACTGTGCCAGAATATAAAACATCATCACCTAAGTTTGCCCCATGATTAATTCCTGCAATCACCATATCAGGTTCAGTCTCAAGTAATCCCGTTACCGCTAAATGAACGCAATCCGTTGGTGTGCCATCAACACGAATAAACCCATTTTCAGATTGCCTGGCTCTTAGAGGCATTTCCAAGGTTAAAGAATTACTCGCAGCACTACGGTTTTTATCAGGTGCGACAACGGTAATTTTTGCATGATTAGTTAAAGCTTGTGCTAAAGAGATTAATCCCTGCGCGCTATAACCATCATCATTACTTAACAAAATATGCATCGTTGTTCGCCCTGTGGTTAAAAAAGCTATAAAATTGTTTATTCTATCCTAAATGTACCCAAACAACATTAACTCACGTGACAAAAAAAATATGCTCAGATGACGATTCTACTTTATTTAGGCAAGCTATCGGCGAAGTAAAAACTATTGAAAATGATAAAGTACTATTAAACCCAAAGCCAAGGCAGATTTTAAAAAGACAAAAACAATCAGTTTTGCAAGCACAAGTTCCTATAGCAGGTGAACAATTAACCGCAGAAGATCATTTAAGTTTTTTAAGCACGGGGCTTAATAAAGATGTGTTAAGAAAATTGCGCCAGGGTTATTTTGGTTTAGATGCTGAATTAGATTTACATGGCTTGACAAGTTATGAGGCAAAACAGCAGTTACAACGCTTTTTACAGGAATGTATTGAAGCGGGTTGCCAGTGCGTGCATATTATTCATGGTAAAGGTTATCGTTCTGAAAGTCGCTATCCTGTCCTAAAAAATAACCTAAATAACTGGTTAAGGCAGCATAGCGATGTCCTGGCTTTTTGCTCAGCTGCGCCTAAAGATGGGGGAACTGGCGCGGTTTTAATCTTGCTACATTTAACGGATAAGTACCAATAACTTTTCTCTTTTTTAAATTAAAAAATCTTTAACATCAATTAATTCAATTTGTGATTGTGCTTTAGCCTGATGTTTATCTGCTTGCGTATTGTAACCCCAAGTTGCTAAAAACAATTTAATTTTCTGTAACTCTTTATTTGCTAATATATTTAATAATGTCGGTAACCGATCTTCAATAAAATAAAATTCATTTTGCGGATGTTGGGCTAATAATTGCTTTAAAACCGCTTCTTTACTAAGTTTCCGATCCAGTCCAAAAATTTTATCGGGGGCTAATTCAATTTGATTGGCATTTAATATCTGCGTTACAAAACGCTCTTGTTTGGTGGTAATAATAACCCATTGTCCTTGTTTATTCAGTTGTTGTAATTTTTCAGCAACAGAAGGAAAGAGCGGATTCATCGCGACCCAATCATTAACATCCTCATTAATCCAAATATCACGGATTGTACCAAAAAGTTGTTTTAAAGCAGAAACATCTTTATTTGAAGTCGCAATCGTTTGTTGAATTTTTTCGGCATAATGGCTTAAAAGTGTTTCAACCATTTCCCCTTGAAATAATAACCGCATAATTAAAATCGCTTCATAACCTGTTTCCATCATTGGACGTACAAGGCGAAATTGATTAATGATAGCGTGAGGTGGACGCGGTTCTTTCATATCATCCCAGATGGTTAAGCCTGCTTTCCAACCTGTTATTGCGGTTTCAACGGCACTATCACAAATCACTCCATCAAAATCAAGCGCGTAAATTATATTTTTTTTCATATTTTCTAAAAAGTCTCAAATTGTTTTGTAGATAGGGGCAGTGTAAACTACTATAGAAGCCCCTACAATTACTTGATGAAAATATGATTTATATCTCAACGGCCTGTATTAAAGAAGCCAATATTCTTAATGCAATCACCACATTAGCAAAAATTACCCCGCATATTGAATTATCAGGCGGTAGTTTATATAGAGAAAATTTATTAGCTGATTTAGTGACGCTAAAACAGCAGCAAGCCCTTGATTTTATCTTGCATAGTTATTTCCCACCACCCAGAACACCGATGTTATTAAATTTTGCAGATAATAGTGAGCAAACACGCAAGTTTATCACCCAATCCATGCAGTTTGTTGAAAAATTGGGAATTGATTATTATTCCATTCATGCAGGATTTAAAAAAGATTTTCAATTAACGAATGAATTGCTTGAAGGTGGGCAGAAACATTTTTCTTTTTCGGGGATGGATGCCAACATTACCTGGTTTAATCAAAATTTTACCCAAAAATTAGCCCTAGAAAATCTTTTTCCAAATAACGACAGTGAAACCTGTTTTATGTCTTCATTTGATGATATTTTGGAAACCTTAACCCGTTATCCCTCCGTTTATTTGTTATTAGATTTAGGGCATTTAAAACTTTCATCGCGTTATTATGGATTTAATTATTTAGATGCTGTCGATTTATTATTGACAGATTACGCTGATAGAATTTTAGAATTACATTTATCAGATAATCAGGGTGGCTTTGACGATCATCATCTAATCCATAGTGATAGCATTCAATATATGCTGGTTAAAACCTATAAAAATATTATCAGACAACATAAAATAAAAATAACCCTTGAAGCGCGAGGTTACTCGCTTACAGAGCTTGAAAAAAGTTATCAGTTAATTAAAAATCAAATATTCATAGAATAAAGCCGATCATTTCTTCTCGTTAAATTTTTCCAAAGCTTGATTTAAACGGGAAAAGTCAAAATACTGTTCTAACGTATCGGTAATTAAATCAATGTTTTTATCTCGTACCGCAGCATAGTCGATTGCATTTTCTCGACGCATTCCTGCCCATTTCAATAAGCTATTACAAGCACAAGGTAGATCAAATAAACCATGAACATAAGTGCCTGCCACTAAATTATCCTCTGAGATAGCCCCTTCCTTACCTTCTGACAAGTTTATCAAAGGACGCTTCAAACTTGATCCTGTTGTAAGACCTACATGAATTTCATAGCCTGAAATAGTTACATTATCAAGCAGTAATTGTGCTGCTACTTGACGTAAAATTTTCTGTGATTTTAAGGTTGTTTCTAAATCTAACCATCCCAGACCTTCACTTGTTCCAACTGAACCCTCTAAACCATCAGGGTCATGAATAAACCGACCTAACATCTGATAACCGCCACAAATCCCCATTAATTTCCCCCGATAACGTAAATGATGGTTAATTGATTTCTCCCAGCCTGTGTTTTTTATCCAAGCTAAATCATCGCGCACCGATTTAGTGCCGGGTAAAATAATCAAGTCAGCTTCATCTACTTCTGCGCTATTTTTTACGAATTTTAGGTCAACATTCGGATGAAATAAAAGCGGGTCAAAATCGGTGTGATTACTCATCCTAGGCAACTTGGGTACAATAATTTTCAAAGCATTCTTTGATGGATTAATTGAATTTTTAATAGATAAAGAGTCTTCTGATTCCAAATGAAAATCATACAAATAAGGTAAAACCGCTAAAACAGGTTTATTGGTTTTTTGTTCTAACCATTTAAGTCCTGATTCTAATAAAGTAATGTCTCCTCGAAAGCGATTAATCACAAAGCCAACAACGCGTTGCCGCTCTGAAGGCGATAATAATTCAAGTGTCCCAACAAGATGTGCAAATACGCCGCCTTTTTCTATATCGGCAATTAAGATCACAGGGCAATTGACTTTTTCAGCAAAGCCCATATTAGCAATGTCACCTTCACGTAAATTAATTTCCGCAGGGCTACCTGCGCCTTCAACAATAATTGTTTGATAATGGTTACATAAGCGATAGTAAGAGTCTAAGACCGCTTTCATCGCGGTTTTTTTATAAGCATGATAAGCCTTAGCATTTTGATGATTTAAGGCTTTGCCATGAACGATGACCTGCGCGGTTTTATCCGAATTGGGTTTTAACAAAATGGGATTCATGTCCACATGCGGCTTTAATCCTGCGGCGATTGCTTGAACGGCTTGCGCCCTGCCTATTTCTCCCCCTGTTGCGGTAACGGCACTATTTAATGCCATGTTTTGGGGTTTAAATGGCGCAACTTTAACACCTTGCCGATGAAAATAACGACAAAGCGCGGTGACTAAAGCACTTTTTCCTGCATCGGAGGTTGTGCCTTGTACCATTAGGGTTTTAATTTTCAT
>CAYROI010000018.1:13835-15515 GCA_964425835.1 uncultured Methylococcaceae bacterium | reverse complement strand
AGCGATTTTTGGCATCGGCAATATGATTAGCAAATTCAAATAAAACGGGAATAGGAAAATAAAACTGACTTCCCGCTTTCTGCTCTTCTGCAAATTTTTGTTTAATACTTTTATGAGCTTTTTCTTCCCAATCTTTACCGACTTTAAACAATTCCAATAAATAACTGGTATCTATTACAAATATTCGCTGGCTCATTCGATAGACTCCAGCCAGCTTTGCATTTTCGCTTGCCTTTTTTCTTCAAACTCTGGATCTAAATAATGTTCAATAACATTTCGAGTAACTAATCCGCCTAATTTTCCTTTTTGTAATAAAATATCGACATAAGGTAATTCAGAAAACGGCGTTAATTTTGCCGATTGGCTTTTTTTATCATAATGACAAACGATTACAGACGCTAACTGTTCATCATTTAATCCATCTAAAGTCGCTGAATTATGGGTCGTAATTAAAGATTTTAAGTTTCGGCGGTGACTGGTTTCCCAAATCGCATCCAATAATATTTTGGTTCTTGAAGCGTGAATGCCATTGTCAATTTCTTCAATAATCACTCGTGAACCTTCGGGGACAGTTTCTAAGGCAGTGAGAATAGCTAAAGCGCGGAGTGTGCCATCAGATAATAATTTTGCATTAATAATTTCTCCATTGGGATATTTTAAAGCAAATAAAACATCACTATCATCTGATGTTGTTATAAATTCAAAACTAATAAAAGATTCTTCGGGCAGTTCACTTATATTTTTTAAAATTCTTTGTAAAACATCAGGTAATTTTTGTTGTAAATAATAAAGAACCGATGAAATATTTGCCCCATTTTCACTAAGTTGATTTAATCCCGTTAGTGAATATTGACGCATAAGTCGGGGATAAAAATCATAGGCAAAAACATGATCATATTTAGCTAAATAACTTGCCATACCTTTTGGTATATCAGAGGGTTTAAAATTAAATTCTTGGGAAAGCTCAGGTTTTAAATTAACCTGAATAGTATAGCTAACATCTGTTGTATCAATTTTATCTTTAAATCCAATCTCAAATGTATTGTATCCTTGACGAAAACAACCCTGTATCCCTCCCCGAACTTCAAATTTATTACCGCGTTCAACATCAGTAATTTCATAAGGTTCAACATTATTCATTAACCAAACAGATAATTCCACACCCTCAATCAAATTAGACTTTCCCGAGCCATTCCGTCCAATCAATAACGTCATCGGTTGAGATAAATCAATCTCTACATCCGCAAAGTTTTTAAAATTCTTAAAAGTGTGCATTTTTTATTCCAATAATTACAAAGAAAATAACTCACGCATTTTAGCCCCAGGGCTTGTAGCGCGCATAAACGCTTCCCCCACTAAGAAGCTATAAATAGAATTATCAAGCATTAGCTGTACATCTTCTTGGCTGTGAATCCCACTTTCAGTAATAATCAACCGATCATCTGGCACATTGGCTTTTAAATCTAAGGTCGTTTGCAATGACGTTTCAAAGGTTTTTAAATTACGGTTATTAATCCCAATTAACGGCGTATCCAACACCAATGAGCGTTCTAATTCCTGTGCATTATGCACCTCGACTAACACATCAATATGAAATGCCGCCGCTGTTTGCGCTAAATCTAATAATTGCATATCACTTAAAGCGGCGACAATTAATAAGATACAATCTGCCCCTAAAGC
>CAYROI010000018.1:5319-13735 GCA_964425835.1 uncultured Methylococcaceae bacterium | reverse complement strand
TTAAGGATTTTCTGGAGAATATCAGTTGTTTGTGTCATTAGGTTGTATAAATTAAAATGAAATAATGCTAGTGTAGCAAATCAACTATCCGCTTTCATTAATCATTATTGTCTTCATGAACAACGCCCTTGTTAAAAAAAAGATTATTCTTCGTAAAATCGAAAATATTGCCACAGATTTATCCCATTTAGACCCTTTGCTACAACGTATTTTTGCAGCGCGAGGTATTAGCTCTGCTAATATGTTGGATAGAAGTTTAGCTAAATTGCCTTCGCCGTGGTTATTATCAGGCATGGAAGTCATGGTTTCTCATTTGATAACTGCAATTAAGACACAGCAAAAAATTGTCATTGTCGCAGATTTTGATGCAGATGGGGCAACCAGTTGTGCCGTTGCTATCCGTGGACTTAAATTATTAGGGGCAAAAAAACTTAATTTTGTTGTGCCTAATCGGTTTAAATATGGCTATGGATTGACCCCTGAAATTGTTGCTTTAGTTAAAGAGAAAAATAACGACGTTGAAGTAATTGTCACTGTTGATAATGGTATTTCTAGTCTTGAAGGGGTAACAGCGGCTAAAAATCTAGGGATTAAAGTATTAGTCACCGACCATCATTTACCTGCTAAAGAACTCCCCCTTGCTGATGCCATTGTTAATCCTAATTTGGATGATGATAAATTTCCGAGTAAAAATATTGCAGGGGTTGGGGTTATTTTTTACGTGTTGATGGCATTACGCGCTCGTTTACGGGAATTAGATTATTTTAGCACCTTTCCAGAGCCTAATTTAGCGCAGTTATTAGATTTTGTCGCTTTAGGGACGGTTGCAGATGTGGTGCGACTGGATGCTGTTAATCGTATTTTAGTTCACCAAGGGCTATTGCGTATCCGTTCAGGACAAGCTCATGCTGGGATTAAAACCTTAATGCTGATTTCCAAACGTAACCCGAAAAACTTAATGCCTTCTGATTTAGGGTTTTCACTTGCGCCCCGTTTAAATGCCGCAGGACGGATGCAAGACATGAGTTTAGGTATTCAAGGTTTTTTAACCGATGATGAGCAAGTTGCTTATTCAATTACCCAACAATTAGATCAGCTTAATCAACAGCGTAAAGAAGTGGAAGCGGAAATGAAGCAACAGGCAACGTTGCTTTTAGAACAATGTCGCCTGAATGAAAAACATCAATTAATGTCAGGCATTTGTCTTTATAATGAAGATTGGCATCAGGGTGTGATTGGTATTTTAGCCTCCCGCATTAAAGAACGTGAACACCGTCCAGTCATCGCTTTTGCACCTGCTGAGAATGGTGAAATTAAAGGCTCTGCGCGTTCCATTGAGGGGGTTCATATTCGTGATGTGTTAGCCGATATAGCCGCAGCGCACCCTAAGTTATTACATAAATTTGGCGGTCATGCGATGGCAGCAGGATTAAGTCTTAAAATCCATGACTATCCCGCTTTTGCTTTAGCCTTTGATGAAACAGTAGGTAGGCATCTTAAGGGAATAGATTTACAGCAAAAAATTTATTCTGATGGCGAATTATCAGCCAATTATTTAACCTTAGAATTTGCGCAATCCTTACAAGACGTGGCAACTTGGGGGCAAGGGTTTCCTGAACCTATTTTTCATGGCATATTTGATGTGATTCAATGTCGTATTGTAGGGGAACATCATCTTAAACTGGTGTTAAGACAACCCACAACAGATGTAATGATTGATGCGATTGCTTTTTTTGTCGAACACACTGAAAACTGGTTAGGGATTCGACAAATTAAAGCCGCTTATAAATTAGATATTAATGAATATCGGGGACAGCGAACGTTACAATTAAAAGTAGATTATTTAGAAAAAATACAATAATAAAATAAGGAATTATTTATGCGTACTCAGAAATACCTTTATAGAGGATTGATTTTATTAATAACTAGCAGTTTTCTTTATGGCTGTGGTGATAATCAACCCCAAACAAAACAAACGATAAAAAAAGAAATCAAAAGCTTTAAACAAATAACAACGCTTAAAGGTCTTGTTACTGATGACAAAGGTCGCGTTAAACAAGGGAAACTAGAAGTAACGAACACAAAAAAACAAGTCATTGCGACCACAATAATACAATCGGATGGCCATTATAAAATTGATATTCCAGCTGGCACATCATTACCGCTTTTATTAAGGGTTTCTTTTCAATCTAATGAGGGGAAAACCAAAGAACTAATGGCGGCGGTAGTTTATAACTCCATGACTAAATTTGATATTAATTCTTTATCAACCAAAATTGCTAAAAAAGCGAACGCATTAGGCGGTTACACGCATGCTAATATGATAATTGCGGCTGAAAGTATGGTGGATATGCCAGATGATAATAAGACGACACGAGGCTTTCGAGGCGATCCAACCAAGCAATATGGCGGTTGGCATTAAATTTTATGGGCTAGTTGCTGATTATAAAGGGCAGCAATTAAATTTGCTTGATAAACAACGCCCACAAGACGTTTCTCTGCATTAACGATAGGTATTTGTCTGCGTCCATGAATAGACATTAAAGAAATAAGCGCAACAATATGCGCTGTCTCAGGAAGGGTAACCACTTCCGTACTCATAATAAGCCCGACCACTTCGGGCTTTGTGGTGCTAATACCTGCTGTCCTGCGAACAAAGGCACGCAGATTATCCTGAAAACTTTCATATAAATTTAAATCAATAAATTTAAAAAAATCATTCCAAGTAATAATCCCAATGACTCGCCCAGCCCTGTCAATGACGGGCATAGATTTAAGCTGTTTTTTTATCATCATTTTCCAAGCATCCTCAACCTCTGTTCCAAACTCTACCGTGGTCACGTCTGTAATCATAATATCCGCACAAATAATATCCGTTTTAATGCGCTTAAAGGCATTCATTTCTGCTTGGGTTAATAAATGACCTAATTCTGCAGGGGTCATGTCAATAAAAACATCGCTCTCAGCTAAGGCTAAATTAAGATCTTGTTCTGAAAAACCAATATGATGACTTGGTTGACTGATAACATGGCGTTGTCGTGGTTTTTTTTTAATGGGAAGTGGGCAAGGATAACGTCGCCCCATCACCCAACGATTAATAATAATCGCGAGTAATAATAACGTAAGTACATTAATGGCAACGGGAATAATAACGAAAGAATAGCCTAAAGAAATAATAGACTTTCCTGCCATAATCGGGGTTAAGCTAGTCGCAGCGGCTGGTGGATGCAAACAGCGAAAAAACAGCATCATTACGATTGAAAGACCTACTGCCATTGCCGCAGCGGTTGAGGTTTCCGAAATATTTAAGGCACAAAAAACCCCAACAACAGCCGAAACTAATTGCCCCCCCGCAAAAGGCCAAGGTTGCGCTAACGGACTACTGGGTATAAAAAATAAAATAACGGCTGATGCCCCCATTGAGGCAATAATCATCGGATAATCCGCCCACGGTGAAATAACTTTAGTCACTAAGGCGATAAAAAAAATTGAACCAAAACAAGCCAAAAGGGAAAGAATTTTTGCCTTGATACTTAAATTAACAGGATCAATAGTAAAGTATTTTAAAAATCTCATGACTAACTATTTATACGTCTACAAAAGCGTTTCTAATCAACTTTTTCGACTTCAAAAAAATTCCCATCAATCGCAACAATTTTAACACTAGAACCTGCGGGGCAATCTTGCCCTTCAACTTTCCAAAGAGAATCATTTATTTTAATTTTTCCTCTCCCATTTTTTATTGCCTCAGTTAAGATATATGTTTGTCCTAGATAACGCGCACTGTGTTGATTAAGATTAGGATGATCTGTCTTTACAGGATGATTAACCATATAACGCTTCCAAGCAATAACTGAAAACATGGATAAAACTGAAAAAATAAAGAGCTGTATTTCTATACTCAACATGGGTATTAGTAGTAATAAAAATCCCGTTATAAAAGCCGATACTGCCATCCATAAAAAAAAGAATCCTGCGGCTAACATTTCTGTTCCTAACAAAAATATCGCAATAATCCACCAATACCAAAATACCACTTCAAACGCCATGATTACACGCCTTTTTTATTAAATACTTCTTTAGCAATCTCACTCACGCCGCCTAATGCACCAATGACATTAGAGGCCTCTAACGGCATTAAGATGAGTTTACTATTATCTGCACTGGCAATGTCTTTTAATGAGTCAATATATTTTTGAGCAACAAAATAATTAATTGCTTGAATATCCCCTTCAGAAATTGCTTTAGAAACCATTAAAGTCGCATTCGCTTCGGCTTTGGCTAACCGTTCTCGCGCTTCGGCATCTTTAAATGCGGAGTCTCTACGTCCTTCGGCTTCTAAAATAGCCGATTGTTTATCACCTTCTGCCCGCAAAATTTCAGATTCACGTTGTCCTTCCGCTTCTAAAATCGAGGCTCTTTTTAAACGCTCTGCTTTCATTTGTCGTCCCATCGCTTCGACTAAATCTTTAGGCGGGGCAATATCTTTAATTTCAATTCGTGTGATTTTAACCCCCCAAGGATGGGTTGCATCATCAACGACATCTAATAAACGGGCATTAATTTCATCTCGCTTAGATAACAGTTCATCTAAAGTCATTGATCCCATCACGGTACGAATATTCGTCATGACTAAATTTAAAATCGCATTATCTAAATCACTGACCTCATAAGCTGCCTTTGGTGCGTCCATGATTTGGAAAAAAACCACCCCATCAACGGTTACCATGGCGTTATCTTTGGTAATAATTTCTTGTGATGGTACATCTTTAACTTGTTCCATCATATTTAATTTATGCCCGACGCGATAAACAATAGGAATAATAATATTTAAGCCCGGTGTTAATGTTGAAGTATATTTTCCAAAACGTTCAACCGTATATTCTACCCCCTGCGGAACTGATTTAACGCTTAAAAATATCCCTAAAAAAGCAAAAATAAGTAATACTAATACGAATATGCCAAACCCACCCATAACTGTCTCCCCACAAATAGTAAACAATAAAAACTCGACAATCTGTTGCAAATAAACAACGACTGTCTAATAATAATGTATCTTTGTTAACTCTGTATATAATTAATTGGTGAAAATATGATGATTCATGCGGCCATTAATATTCTGATTTTAAGTGGTCTACTACTTATTGTTGGTCTATGGAAGCCTAAAATATTATTATTCTGGATGGATGAACCAAAACGTTTCCCGATCATCGTGATATTTCTTCTGATGATAATGGTCGGCGTGACGCTATTTGGTGAGGGGAATCGGCAAAAACAATTAGAACAAGCTCCCCTGCAAGCTAAAGAAATTGCAGGAGACAAGGGAACAACAATGAATAGCCTAGAAGATATGCCCAGTGTTATCAAAAAAAGTAAATAATATCTTCTACTTTGACAGAATAGGTGCAAATAAAACGGCACCTACGACAAAATACACTTGACAAAAAATCTTATCCTAGAGAGCATACCCCTTTCTAATAAATTCAGAGACTTCCTTGAACGACATTCCTCTTAGTATATTATTCAGTATACTTGCAGTCCTTCTTCTTCTTTCTGCCTTTTTTTCAGGCTCTGAAACTGCTTTAATGACGCTAAACCGCTACCGTTTACAGTATTTGGTTAAGCAAAAACATAAAGGGGCAATTAAGGCAAATAGACTACTACAAAGACCTGACCGTTTAATTGGCTTAATTTTATTAGGCAATAATTTTGTTAATATTCTTGCCTCATCACTAGCAACTGTAATTGCAATAAGGGTAGCAGGGGAGAAAGGGATTCCTATGGCAGCCGCTTTATTAACGCTTGTTGTGTTGATTTTTTCAGAAGTCACCCCAAAAACATTAGCAACCATTAAACCCGAAGCCCTTGCTTTTCCTGCGTCTTGGATTTATACCCCGCTATTAAAATTATTTTATCCGATTGTTTGGGTGGTTAATTCGATTGCTAATTTATTGCTACGAATTTTTGGTGTCCATGTTACTAAAAACAAACAAGATAGTTTGGATAAAGAAGAATTAAAAAGTATCCTTGCTGATGCTGATAACATCATGCCTATCCGTTATAAAAATATGCTATTGGGCGTTTTAGATCTTGAGTCTGCGACAGTTGAAGACATTATGACCCCGCGTAATGAAATTGTAGGCATTGATTTAGATGATTCTATGGAAGAAATTTGTCAACAAATTCTAAGCAGCCCACATACCCGTCTCCCTGTTTTTAAAACCAGTATTGATAGAGTGATTGGTTTTTTACACTTACGTCACGTACTAGCCTTATTAAACAACAAAGATTTTGATAAAAAAAAGATTACGGCTGATTTAATTAAACTGTCATTTATTCCTATTAGCACTTCTTTGCATAAGCAAATGCAAAGTTTTAAAGCGCAACGTTTGCGTATTGGTCTAGTCGTTGATGAGTATGGCGATGTACAAGGACTCGTCACCTTAGATGACTTATTACAAGAAATTGTGGGGGAATTGATTACTGAAGAGGCCAATGTTAAAGCGGAATCAGATGGTAGTTATTTAGTCGATGCGAGTGTAACCATTCGAGAGTTAAATCGTATTACCCATTGGTCATTGCCAACACAAGGCCCTAAAACCCTTAACGGATTAATTATTGAGTTCATGGAGACCATTCCTGCAACAGGGACTAGTTTAAAACTTCATGGGTATTTACTGGAAATTATTAAATGTGATAAAAAAACCATCCATGAAGTTAGGTTTTATCCGCCAAAATAAAAATTACCCTTACTGGATAACACCATAAGCTTTTATATTTTCCTGAGATTTTAATTATGAACACATGCTTTCGCCACTACATTCCTGGAGCTATATAAAACCGTCTATATAAAAAGACGGTTCTAAAAATTTAGCGTTAATTAAGGGCTAAAGGTATTTTGATTATTTAATTTTTAAAAACACACGACCAAAGGCTACATTTTACCCGCGCCACACTTGCCTTCACCACATTTTCCCTCTGAGGATTTATCGGTTTTAGGCATTGGTTTATTGCCTGCACAATTACCTTCTACGGTTTTTTCTTCACCGCCTTTCATCTTTTCCCCGCCACATTTTCCTTCACCACAAGCGCCTGTTTTCATTTTACTAGAACCATTGTTTTCTTTTTCCGTGGTCTTTTCATCTTTCGTATCCGCTTGAGCTAGTTGTAAATACCCATTAGATAATTCAGTCATAACAAAAGGGTTTGTATCCTCAGCTTGTACAGCGGTTATTGAAAGCCCTGAAACTAATGTTGTTCCCATTGCTAATAGAAGTGGCGATTGCTTCGTTTTTTTCATCATATTTCCTGTTATCAATAAATATAGTGATTATCTTAATTTAAGTTCACTAAGATTAGTAGGTTTTATTGTGTAAAAAAGAGAGATTTATTATAAATCTCCCTTTAAACTTTGTTTTGTAAAATTAAATATGATAAAACGCTAATACCTTTTTAACATAATTTTGCGTCTCTCTGTAAGGCGGAATAGAATTATTATATTTCATTACCGCGCCTTCTCCTGCATTATAAGCGGCAACCGCAAGTCGAGTATTTGATTTAAATAACTTTAACAAAACTTTTAAATAATGTGTTCCGCCATTAATACTTTGTTGCGGATCATTTCGGTTAGTCACCCCAAATCGTCTGGCTGTGGCAGGCATTAATTGCATTAACCCAACTGCCCCAACGGGTGAAACAGCATTAGGGTTATAAGCCGATTCTGCTAAAATAACCGCATGCACTAATTTTGCATCAACATTATATTTTCTAGCCGCATGCGCGACATAGGTACTATATTTCTTTTTATTCGCCTTTGCATTATGCGACATTCTGGCATAACGTGCTTTTGCTTGTCGGCTTAAACTGCCTGATTTAGAAAAACCACCTTTTGAAAAGCTACTTAAATTACCTAGTTGATTGCTCTGATTTCTAAGGCGGACAACCACTTTAGTACGAATAATTCGCTTATAGTTTTTATTGGGTGGTGTATCGGTATAATAAATTTTCCCATCTTTACCTTTATATTTATAGACATCTGCCAATACAGTACCTGAAAAGATAAAGACTACTAGACAAGTTGTAAATAGTTTAATCATATATTCCCCTTTGACTGGTTGATAATTTTTATTAACTTAGCCGCCTTTATTGCATTGGTTTTTGCATTATCACTATTATCAGCCAAACTGATTGCAACCCCCATTCTTCTAGCTATCAACGCCTTAGGTTTTCCAAATAAACGCACTTCGGTTTTTGGCATATTCAGCGCCTTACCTAGCCCTTCATAAACGAAATTTTGGCTATCAATATCGCTTAAAATAACCGCAGAAGCCCCCGATTGTTGCATATCTGTTGAGACAGGTAAGCCTAAAATAGCACGGACATGTAAATCAAATTCACTTTGTCGTTGCGTGAGTAG
>CAYROI010000018.1:0-5219 GCA_964425835.1 uncultured Methylococcaceae bacterium | reverse complement strand
AGCCTAAAATAGCACGGACATGTAAATCAAATTCACTTTGTCGTTGCGTGAGTAGGGTCACCATGCCGGTATCATGAGGTCTGGGACTTACTTCGCTAAACCAAACATTATTGCCTTGAATAAATAATTCAACCCCAAAAATCCCCAACCCCCCTATTTCATCAGTGATTTTTTTAGCAATTTCCTTGGAATTTTTAATTGCCAGTTCACTCATCGGTTGAGGCTGCCAACTTTCACGATAATCCCCATTTTCTTGTCGATGTCCAATCGGTTCACAAAAATGTGTTTCAACTTCTCCTTGTAAATTTAAAGCGCGTACCGTCAATAAGGTAATTTCAAAATCGAAATCAATTTTTGCCTCTACAATCACTTTCCCTGTTGTCGCGCGTCCGCCCTCTTTAGCAACTTCCCATGCTTTTTCTAATTCATTTTCATTATGAACCATTGATTGACCTTTCCCAGAGGATGACATCGTTGGTTTAATGAAACATGGGTAACCAATTCCTTGGTCAATCGCTGTTTTTAACTCAGAAAATTTGGTTGCAAAGGCATAAGCTGAGGTGGGAATGGCTAATTTTTCAGCCGCAAGGGTTCTAATTCCTTCTCGATTCATGGTTAATTGCACCGCGCTTGCATTAGGAACAATAGCACATTGTCCTTGGGCTTCAATTTCAGCTAAAGCATCGGTTGCAATCGCTTCAATTTCAGGAATAATGAAATCAGGTTGTTCTTCGGCAATTAGTTTTTTCACCGCCTCAGCATCGGTCATATCTATGACATGCGCTCGATGAGCCACTTGGTGTGCGGGGGCATTGGCATAGCGATCAACAGCAACCACCTCAACCCCATAACGTTGTAAAGAAATGGTAATTTCTTTGCCTAATTCGCCACTGCCTAAAAGTAAGGCTTTAGTCGCATGGGAAGTTAATGCAGTACCTAGTTTCATTTTAAATCTTATTTAAGTGTGATTAAAAAAAATAATGTGTCAATACTTTAAATATAGTTTGATTTCCATTATAAGTTTTTTTATTAAAAATTTAACAATTAAATCTATTTTTTGTTAACTTTAACTAAGATTCGTAATTTTTTAGTTTCATTTTTTTGTTCGTAGGATAAATTTTTCCAATTTTCCGTGTTTTGTTGTTGATTGACAGAACCTATCTCGACCCATTCACCTAGATGGGTTTTAAGTGTTGTGGTTACCTCTTGGGTATTGATGCCATTTCCTTGCTGCCTATCTGACCAAGGGGAAATTTCCAGGATGACTTGCGACCCATTGAGTCGTGGTAAGACGGTAAATCCTGTACTAGCTTCAATTAATTGCGTTTGCTGACTGACAACGCGCTCCCCAAAAGCTGAATAATAAACTTGCGTGTGATTAATAGGATGATAATGACCCACTTTAATATGCGCGGCTGTTCCCGCTAAAGTCATTAAAACCTGTTGATTATCAATGTTATTTTGGCGTTGCTGTTGTTGATAATGCCCTTCAATAGAAGCTTGACTTTGTGCGGGGTTATTAAGTGAAATATTAAATTCAAGACCTAATCCTGCATTGAGCTGTTCTGCACTAAAATCTTGGGTTTGAACAACGGTAATCATTAGATTCGTCAGCGCGTTATCTAATTTTTTGATAATGGCTTTCAGTTCTTGTAATTTTTCAGGGGTTGTTTTAACAATTAAATTAAAACCATTGGGAATTAAACTATCTGCGGCATCTAATAAGGGGGCAACAATCGGCTGTATTTCTGAAGCGGGACGGTTGGATAAGGGAATAATTTCCATGACTGTTTCACGGGCAACACAGCGAATACTTAATAAAAGTAACGCTAAGAATAATAATTTATGTGCCATTCAAACCTCCAAGGTCTTGAAGACCTTGGCGATCTGACCTAGTAAAATTTTAATTTAAAGTTGTCTATAAAGCGATAAATACTGTGCGGCACTATTTTTCCATGAAAAATCCTTTTTCATACAGTTACGCTGTAATTTTTTCCAATTAGATTTGTCATAAAATAAAATCAAAGTACGCTTAACAGCTTCCATTAAAGAATCCGCATTGGCATCATGAAAAGCAATGCCCGTTGCGCTGTTATTGGCTAAACTTTCGGGTAAAGCATCTTCGATAGTATCCGCTAATCCCCCTGTTTTTCTAACAATGGGAATCGTACCATAACGTTGACTATAAAGTTGATTTAATCCACAAGGTTCAAATCGTGAAGGCATCATAAAAATATCAGCCCCCGCTTCAATTAAATGCGCCAGTGATTCATCGTAACCTAAGTTAACGGATATTTTATCAGGATACAATAAGGTAAGATTATGCAAGCGATGTTCAAAACTAGACTCCCCACTGCCTAATAAAACAAATTGAATCGGTAGTGAAAGCATTTCGGGCAAACATTCTAAAATAAGATCAATGCCTTTTTGCTCAACTAAGCGACTAATTAATCCAAAAACAGGTATCTCTTTATCAATTGGTAAAAATAACCGTTTTTGTAATGCCGTTTTATTATTTTTCTTATCACTTAAATTCTCACTATTATAGTGCTGAACGATTTGCTCATCGGTTTCAGGATTCCAAATATCGGTGTCGATACCATTAATAATCCCACTCAATATATCTTGTTTATAATGTAATAAACCTTCAAGCCCGTAGCCAAAGTCAGACGTTTGTATTTCTAACGCATAACTTGGGCTAACAGTGGTAATGTGATCGGCATAAACGAGTCCACCTTTAATAAGCGATAACATCCCATAAAATTCCAAGCCATCTGGATGCCAGAGCTGATTAGGTAAGTTTAAAGTAGGATATTTTTCAGCAGGATATAAGCCTTGATAGGCTAAATTATGAATGGTAAAGACGGTGGAAGGGCGTGATTTTTCAAGGCTTAATAAGGCAGGAACTAATCCCGATTGCCAATCATTGCAATGAACAACATCAGGTTTCCATTCTAAATGGGTTCTATCCATCGCAATTTCAGTTGCAACTTTACAAAACAAGGTGAATCGCTCCAAGTTATTATACCAAGGATTACCGTGGTCATCACTGTAGGGATTATTTCCTGGTAAATTAAAAAAGGGGGGATAATCCACTAACCAAACGGTCACATGGCTATTAGGTAGTTTGGTTTCAAGAATATGTATTTCACAATTATCAACGTAAATGGTACAACGATGATGGACAGGTTCAGTCAGTTTTAAACTTTGATAATTCGGTAAAAGTAAATGAATACTTTGTGAAAGCTCATTCAATGCTTTAGGAAGACTCCCTGACACATCCGCAAGCCCTCCTGTTTTAATAAGTGGATGTGCTTCACTACTAACAAAAAGTATTTTTTTCATAAATTTTAATTTTGCAAAATTATTACGTCGTTTAATGCGTAGGCTGGACATAATCCACCCTACGAAATTTTTATAGTTTTAAAACGACAGCGGCTAAAGGTGGTAAGGTTAAGGTAACTGAGTGTGGGTTATTCATCCATGGCTCAGGTTCAGAAATCACTTGACCATTTCCTACATTACTTCCCCAGTAATAATTAGAATCTGAGTTAAAAATCTCGATATACGTTCCCTCAACAGGCACGCCAATACGATAATTTTCTCTAGGCTCTGGGGTAAAATTTAACACAATCACTAAATCTTCATCTGTGGTTTTACGGCGATAGCTAATCACCGATTGCTGTACATCATGACAATCTATCCATTCAAAACCTTCATGGTCAAAATCATGCTGAAACAAAGCGGGGTGTTTCACATACAGTTTATTCAAATCTTTAATTAAGACTTGAATCCCTTTATGTTGCGGGTAATCAAGTTGAAACCAGTCTAAAGCTTGATTAAAATTCCATTCAGCCCCTTGCCCAAACTCACAACCTTGAAATAAAAGTTTTTTACCAGGATAGGTAAACATGAAACTATATAGCAGGCGTAGATTAGCGAATTTTTGCCATTCATCGCCAGGCATTTTAGATAATAAAGAGCCTTTCCCGTGAACCACTTCATCATGTGAAAAGGGTAAGACAAAGTTTTCGGTAAAGGCATACAACATCCCAAAAGTCAGCTGGTCATGGTGATGACTTCGATGAATAGAATCAAGACTCATATAAGACAGTATGTCGTGCATCCAGCCCATATTCCATTTCATTGAAAAGCCTAAGCCGCCTGTCCACGTTGGACGAGTGACTTGTGGCCATGAGGTTGATTCCTCTGCCATAATCACAGTCCCTGGATGTTGATCGTGGGTGACAGAATTTAAGTCACGTAGAAAATCAATGGCCTCTAAATTTTCATTCCCCCCATACATATTCGGTATCCAATCATTCGCTTCCCGCGAATAATCCAGATATAACATTGAAGCGACCGCATCAACACGTAAACCATCTAAATGAAACTCCTCTAACCAAAAAATAGCACTGGCCAATAAAAAGTTTTTAACTTCATTTCGGCTGTAATTATAAATTAAAGTCCCCCAATCTCGATGCTCCCCTTTACGCGGATCTTCATGCTCATATAATGCACTCCCATCAAAACGCGCTAAAGCGAAACTATCTTTTGGAAAATGAGCGGGTACCCAATCTAAAATAATCCCTATTCCATTTTTATGACAATAATCAACAAAATATCGAAAATCATCAGGTGATCCATGACGGCTTGTCGGCGCAAAATAACCTGAAGTTTGATACCCCCATGAAGCATCCAAAGGATGTTCTGTAATCGGCAATAATTCAATATGGGTAAACCCTAATTTTTTAACGTATTCAACTAATTGTGATGCAAGTTCACGATAGTTCAAAAAATTACCACGAACATCACGTTGCCAAGACCCTAAATGGACTTCATAAATAGACATTGGTGCATGTAACCAATTATATTTAGCACGTTGTTCCATCCATTGTCCATCTTGCCACCGATAGTCTTTCTTTTGTCTAACAATTGAGGCTGTTTGCGGTCTAAACTCAAATTCTTGACCATAAGGATCGACCTTAGTCATTATTTCCTTGGTTTCATTATTGAGGATTTCAAACTTATACAAACAAACGGCGTTTAGATTAGGGATAAAAATTTCCCAGATACCACAGCCCCCTAAACTTCGCATCGGATTACAACGCCCGTCCCAGCGGTTAAAATCACCAATCACACTGACGCGTTGCGCATTAGGTGCCCAAACGGCAAAATAAATCCCACTAATTCCGTCAACCGTATGTGAATGTGCGCCT
>CAYROI010000017.1:14473-29922 GCA_964425835.1 uncultured Methylococcaceae bacterium | reverse complement strand
GAGTATGTAACATGGCAACACCATTAATTCAAATGGCATTAGATTCTTTAGATTTTGACGCAACTATTGCTCTTGCAGAGGAAGTAGCACCTCATGTCGATATTTTTGAAATTGGAACCCCTTGTATTAAACACAATGGTATTAACTTAGTTAAGGAATTAAGAGCTAGATTTCCCGAGCAATTACTTTTAGTTGACCTTAAAACGATGGATGCTGGCGAATACGAAGCAACCCCATTTTATGAAGCTGGTGCTGATATTTGTACGGTTTTAGGTGTGTCTGGTACTGCAACTTGTGCAGGTGTTATAAAAGCCAGTCAAGCGAATGGTGCTGAAACTCAAATCGACTTAATCAATGTTGCTGATAAGGTAGCCTGTGCAAGAGAAATGGTTGAAGCAGGTGCACAAATCGTAGGCATTCATACAGGTCTTGATGCACAAGCTGCAGGTGATACCCCGTTTAATGACTTGGCAACTATTGCCGCTTTAGATTTAGGCGTTCGTATTTCAGTTGCAGGGGGTATTAATCAATCAACGGTTCAAGAGGTTGTTCGTGCAGGTGCTGATATTATCGTTGTTGGTGCAGCTATCTATGGCGCACCTTCTCCTGCTGAGTCTGCACGTGAAATTCGTGAATTAGTTGATGCGGCATAATAGCGAGGTATAGCTATGTGGCAACAAAAAAATCAACACCTAATTATTAATAAAATTTCAGAAATTCTTGATGTCACCAATTTGTCTTATGCAGAACAGATAACAGAAATGTTTGATAGTGCAAAGCGGATATTTATTTCAGGTGCGGGGCGTTCAAAACTAGTCGGAAACTTCTTAGGCATGCGCTTAATGCATAGTGGTTATGATGTCAGTATGGTTGGTGAAATTGTGACCCCTAGTATCAAAGCTGGCGATTTGTTAATCATCATTTCTGGATCTGGGGAAACTGAGCAGTTAATTGCTTTTACTAATAAGGCAAAAAGTGTTGGTGCAAAAATTGTACTTATTTGTTCAAAATCACAATCTACTATTGGTGATATGGCTGATGGCGTTTTTCAAATTGGTAATGACAATGTTTATCAAGCTGTTAAAGGGATGCCGATGGGAACCGTTTTTGAGCTATCGACCTTATGTTTTTTAGAATCTGTTGTCTCACATCTTATTTGGGAAAAAGATATACCTGAAGAAAAAATGAAAGAAAGACACGCTAATATGGAATAAGCTTTACAAAAAACGAGTGGTTTTAACCGCTCGTTTTTATTTTAAGCTTTCATAAGAAAAAACAAATTTAAGTCAGCTTATCGGTTAAATTTTTTTGTTATAGATCAATTAACAAAAAAACGTACGTTTCTTTCGTACGCTATCAATCTTGCCGAAAGAATAAAAAAATATTAAATGACTGAGTGACTGGATCAGGAACTGGTCATTGTAATCATAACCAAATTAGGAGAAGAATATGGCTTCACGCAGACATTTAGCGAACGCAATACGCGCTTTATCCATGGATGCAGTACAAAAAGCAAAATCAGGTCATCCAGGTGCCCCAATGGGAATGGCAGATATTGCCGAAGTATTATGGAATGACCATTTAAAACATAACCCAACAAGCCCTACATGGGCAGATCGTGACCGCTTTGTGTTATCAAATGGCCATGGATCAATGTTAATTTATTCATTGTTACATTTGTCAGGTTATGACTTAAAAATGGAGCAATTAGCCTCTTTTCGCCAGTTACATTCACAATGTGCGGGTCATCCTGAATATGGTTATGCACCAGGTATTGAAACGACAACAGGTCCATTAGGTCAAGGTATTACCAATGGTGTCGGTTTTGCAATGGCAGAAAAGTTGCTTGCAGAGCAGTTTAATCGTCCTGGGCATAACGTTGTTGACCATAATACTTATGTGTTTTTAGGGGATGGTTGCTTAATGGAAGGCATTTCTCATGAAGCCTGTTCTTTAGCAGGAACATGGGGGCTTGGTGGTTTAATTGCCTTTTGGGATGATAATAATATCTCTATTGATGGTCATATTGATGGCTGGTATACCGATGATACAGTTAGACGTTTTGAGTCTTATGGTTGGCATGTAATTTCAATTGATGGACATGATTCTGAAGCAATTAATGCCGCAATTGTGTTAGCAAAAAAAGAAACTGAAAGACCTTCTCTTATTTGTTGTAAAACGATTATTGGTTATGGTTCGCCTAATAAAAGCGGTAGTCATGATTGTCATGGTGCGGCGTTAGGTGATGAAGAAGTCGCATTGGTTCGCAAAGAACTAGGCTGGGATTCAGAGCCTTTTGTCATTCCTGATGATGTATATGCAGGTTGGGATGCCAAAACGAAAGGGGCAGAAGTTGAAGCAGAATGGAATACGCGTTTTGATGCTTATGCTGCAGAATACCCAGAATTAGCCGCAGAATTTAAACGGCGCATGGCGAATGAATTACCTGCTGATTGGAAGGAAAAAAGTGATGCACTGATTGCAGAAACAAATAGCAATGCTGCAGATTTAGCCTCTCGTCAAGCTTCACAAAAATGTATAGCAGGTTTAGCACCGACATTGCCTGAATTTTTAGGGGGGTCAGCAGATTTAACAGGATCTAACTTAACAAGTTGTCCAGATTTTAAACATGTAAGTGGCAAAGAAATGGGTAACTACATTTCTTACGGTGTTCGTGAATTTGGCATGTATGCCATTATGAACGGCATGACATTACATGGCGGATTGTTACCTTTCGGTGGCACATTCCACATGTTCTCTGATTATGCAAAAAGTGCATTTCGCATGGCAGCGTTAATGAAGATTCGTACCATTGCAGTTTTAACGCATGACTCTATTGGTCAAGGTGAAGATGGTCCGACGCATCAACCGATTGAAAACACGTCGGCGATGCGTTTTATCCCTAATATGGATGTATGGAGACCTGCAGATTCAACAGAAACTGCTGTTGCTTGGGTAATGGCTGTTGAGCGTTTAGATGGTCCTACAAGCTTAGTACTTAGTCGCCAAGGGTTACCTTTTATTGAGCGTACAGATGCTCAAATTGCTGCTGTTCGTCAGGGGGCTTATGTTATTTCAGAAGCGCAAGGGGATGTAGCGGTTATTTTAATTGCAACAGGATCAGAAGTTAATTTAGCGTTAAAATCTCAAACAGTTCTTGCTGAAAAAGGTATTCAAGCACGTGTTGTTTCTATGCCGTCAACCAATGTTTTTGATCGTCAAGACCAAGCTTATAAAGACAGTATTTTAACACCAGGTGTTAAGCGTGTTGCTATTGAAGCGGGGGTCACTGATTTTTGGCGTAAATATGTTGGATTAGAAGGTGGCGTTGTCGGTATTGATACGTTCGGCGAATCAGCACCAGGTGGTGTTGTGATGGAACATTTTGGCTTTACAGTAGAAAATGTTGTCGCCAACGTTGAAGCTGTGCTTTAACGTAATAAAAACTATATCTACGTATAGCTAATTTTAATGAGTTGCGTTACGATAGCAATTTTTAGAAGTTAATTCATGCGTAGATATAGGCATTAAAATAACGTTATAGAGGGGAGTTCAAACGTGAAAATACAAAATTTAACCAGTGGTTTGATTGCGACGTTAATATTAGCAAGTCCTGTCGTTGGGGCAGAAGAATATCCTGCAGCCAATTTTCAACCAACTGTTATCTATAGTGATGTAGATGAAACAAGTCAAGCTACATCAATAAGCACTAGCAAAGCCGAAACCAGTCAACCAGATGCTAATTATCCAGCGGCTAATTTTCAACCTACCGTTGTCTATAGCGATTCTGATTATAAACACCAAACATCAACTGCATCGACAAAAAAGACAACGAGTAGCTCATCGTCTAGTGCATCTGTAAGCTCTGTAGATGAAGAAACTGCAGTAGCTGAAGGATCAGAAGATGAATCTATGGTTACCTTACTTGGATTAGTTGTTTTAGCGGTTGTTGGTTTTGTTTTATTAAAGAAAAAATCTTTGTCTGAGACATCTGAAAAACCTGTAAGACAAGCGCGTGCTACATCTAACGTCAAATCAAGACCTCAAGCAGGAGGTGCGACAGGCGTTGCTCGCTATTTAAGTAAAAATATGCCTGAACTTTCTTCAGTGGCACAATACTTAAAAAATAAGAATAGCGTTCAGGCATCAGGTGTTTCCAAGTATATGGCAAAAAGAATTGTTGCCGCGAAAGCCGCAGCCGTTGCTAAAAGAACGGGTGTTGAAAAATATTTGCGGGATAGGGGATAAAAGATGGCAGGTTTATTTGGACTTATATTCGGAGAATCACCGAAAACCCAAGTTTATAAAGATGACACTGAGGTAGTAACAGAAGATGTTTCTATTGTAGAGGACGTTTCCTGTGGTTTAACAGGGGTAGCTAAGTATTTACAAAGTCAAAAACCTGTTGCTTCTGCGACAGGTGTTGCTAAATATTTAAAAGTAAAAGAACAGCACTTGCCAAGTAGTGTCGCTAAATATTTGGCGAGGCAAGCGATTGTATCAAAGCAGAAATTAGCAATAGAAAATTCTGAAGAGGTGTTGGCAACAGGGGTTGAAAAATATTTAAAAACCCACGAAGATAGACCAAAAATTAAAATTAGTGGTGTCGCTAAATATTTAGCTAATCATAGTCAGCGATCAGCAAGTGGTGTCGCTAAATATATGGCGAGAAAAATTATCGCTGCTAAAAATGCGCCCCCTGTTATTAAAACTAGCAGTGTTACTTTATATTTAGAAAATCGTAAAGAAGTATTAGTGACAGGTGTTAGCAAATATGTAGCAAAACAGGTTTTAGTTGCTAAACAAGTTGTGGCAGAAACAGCGGCTGTTGTTGAGTCTGTAGCAACTTTAGAGCCTGCAACGGGTGTTGAAAAATATTTGCAAGCTAGAGGCTAGTTTTAAAAGATTTGTCTGGATACTCGTAACAGGCATCCAGACAGAGATTACAATCGTAGCAAATGCTATTGGATTGTGAGAAAACGTTTTTTCATAATCCAATAGTGATAAATAACTGTAAGAAATTATTTATTTGCATTCATTTTATATTAACAACCTAAAGGTATTTTCTAATTATGGCAAATTTACTTGATCAACTAAAAGAAATGACTGTTGTCGTTGCCGACACGGGTGACCTGGAAGCAATTGGAAAGTTTACACCGCGTGATGCAACAACGAATCCTTCGTTAATTACGATGGCCGCTCAAATGCCGCAATATCAGGCGATTGTTGACGATACGTTGACAGGTGCAAGAGCTACTTTAGGTGCAGATGTCGCAGCGGCTGATGTGGTTACTTTAGCTTTTGATCGTTTGGCAGTTTCTTTTGGTCTTGAAATTCTTAAAATTGTATCTGGGCGTGTTTCTACCGAAGTTGATGCGCGTCTTTCTTTTGATACGGAAGCGACTATTGCTAAAGGTCGTGAATTAATCGCGCAATATGAAGCTGCAGGAATTTCTAAAGAGCGGATTTTAATCAAAATTGCAGCAACTTGGGAAGGAATCAAGGCGGCCGAAGTTTTAGAAAAAGAAGGTATTAGCTGTAACCTAACTTTATTGTTTGGACTTCATCAAGCGATCGCTTGTGCTGAGGGAGGCATTACCCTTATTTCGCCTTTCGTTGGTCGTATTCTTGATTGGTATAAAAAAGATACAGGTCGTGATTCTTACGAACCTGCAGAAGATCCTGGTGTGGTTTCAGTCACTGCTATTTATAATTATTACAAAAAATTTGGTTATAGTACCGAAGTAATGGGGGCAAGCTTTCGTAATCTTGGTGAAATTACTGAATTAGCAGGTGTTGATTTATTAACTATTTCGCCTGCGCTATTGACTGAATTACAAACAACAGAAGGCGAATTACCCCGTAAATTAACGCAAGCTGCGGCAGATGCGGCAGATATTGAAAAAATCTCTGTTGATAAAGCAACGTTTGAAAAAATGCACGCTGAAAACCAAATGGCGACTGATAAGTTAGCAGAAGGCATTGATGGATTTTCTAAAGCCTTAGTTACTTTAGAAGAATTGTTAGCTGATCGCCTAGCAAATTTAGAAGCTTAATTCTTTTTAGTTTTACCATCGCTCCATTATTCGGAGCGATGTCGTATAGACCCTTCATATAAAAAAAATATCATGTCTCAAAAAATTTTAGATGCTGTTAAACCTGGTGTTATCACGGGTGAAGATGTACAAAAAGTCTTTGCTATTTGTAAAGAAAATGCCTTAGCTTTACCTGCTGTTAATACCATTAACACCGATTCAATTAATGCAGTTTTAGAAGCGGCAGCAAAAGCAAAATCTGCGGTCGTTATTCAATTTTCAAATGGTGGAGCTGCTTTCTTTTCAGGTAAAGGTCTGAAATTAGAAGGTCAACAAAATGCAGTTTTAGGCGCAATTTCGGGTGCGAAACATGTTCATAATATGGCGGTGCATTATGGCGTTCCTGTTATTTTACACACAGACCACGCGGCAAAAAAATTATTACCTTGGATCGACGGTTTATTAGATGCAGGTGAAAAACACTTTGCAGAAACGGGTAAGCCTTTATTTAGCTCACACATGTTAGATTTGTCAGAAGAGAGTTTAGAGGAAAATATTGAGACTTGCGGTAAATATTTAGCCCGTATGTCAAAAATGGGGATGACCTTAGAAATTGAATTAGGTTGTACTGGCGGGGAAGAGGATGGTGTTGATAACTCAGGGATGGATATTGCTGATTTATATACGAAACCTGAAGAAGTCGCTTATGCTTATGAAGAATTAAGTAAAATTAGCCCATGTTTCACTATTGCAGCTTCTTTTGGTAACGTGCATGGTGTTTACAAACCAGGGAATGTTAAATTAACCCCGACTATTTTACGTGACTCTCAAGCTTATGTTTCTAAAAAATATGATCTTCCAGCAAATTCTTTAAACTTCGTTTTTCATGGTGGATCAGGTTCTAGTGAAGCTGAAATTAAAGAGTCTATTGGTTACGGTGTTATCAAAATGAACATTGATACTGATACGCAATGGGCAACTTGGGAAGCGGTGATGAATTTTTATAAAGAAAATGAAGCTTATTTACAAGCTCAAATTGGTAACCCAGACGGTGAAGATAGCCCTAATAAAAAATACTACGACCCTCGCGTTTGGCAACGTGCAGGTGAAGTCGGCATGGCAAAACGTTTAGAACAAACGTTTTCTGACTTAAACGCAACTAATTCGTTATAAGCGTTTGATTTAAAAATAAAGGTCGATGCTATTGAGCATCGGCCTTTTTTTGTTTTTGGCAATTAGTAAATTTCAACGCCGTAGGGTGGGCATAGCCCACCCTACGCGGTTATAATGATTATTATCGAAACGTATATTTTTTTAAATTCCACCGCTAATTTAAGAGTTATTAATGAAGAGTAATTTAACTGTGGCAACCGCCATTCAAGACGATATTGATTCAACTGAAACCCAAGAATGGCTGGATTCTTTACAGGCTGTTTTAGAGGCAGATGGTGATGAACGCGCTCAATTTTTAATTGAAAAATTGGTTGATTTAGCTAGAAAAGCAGGGTCAGATATTCCTTTTAGTGCCAATACCGCTTACCTTAATACCATTCCAGTCGCTATGCAGCCTCGTTTTCCAGGGGATACGACGATTGAGCGAACTATACGCTCTTATGTGCGTTGGAATGCGATGGTGATGGTGTTAAAAGCGAATAAAGGAACAAATGTAGGTGGGCATATTGCCAGCTTTGCTTCATTGGCGACGCTTTATGATGTTGGTCAAAATCATTTTTGGCATGGTGCGTCGGATGCACATGGCGGAGATTTAATTTTCTTTCAAGGTCATTCCTCTCCTGGAAACTATGCTCGTGAGTTTTTACTTGGGCGTTTAAGTAAAGAGCAAATGGATAGTTTTCGTCAAGAAGTAGGCGGTAATGGTTTATCTTCTTATCCGCATCCGTGGTTAATGCCTGATTTCTGGCAGTTTCCAACCGTTTCTATGGGTTTAGGCCCAATTATGGCAATTTATCAAGCACGGTTTATGCGTTATCTGCAGGGGCGTGATTTTATTGAAATGAAAAATCGTAAAGTCTGGGCATTTTTAGGGGATGGCGAAACAGATGAGCCTGAAACTTTAGGTGCAATCGGCATGGCAGGACGTGAGAAATTAGATAATTTAATCTTCTTAGTTAATTGTAATTTACAACGATTAGATGGGCCTGTGCGTGGCAATGGTAAAATTATTCAAGAACTCGAAAGGGTTTTTCGAGGAGCAGGTTGGAATGTGATTAAAGTCGTTTGGGGGCGGCGTTGGGATGCGTTATTAGAACGTGATAAAGAGGGATTGATTAGTAAACGGATGATGGAATGTGTTGATGGTGATTATCAAACCTTTAAATCTAAAGATGGGGCTTATGTACGCAAACACTTTTTTAATACCCCTGAATTACAAGCACTAGTTGCGGATTTAACCAATCGTGATATTTGGGGGTTAAATCGAGGCGGACATGATCCGATAAAAGTATTTACCGCCTACCAAGCTGCGGTTAATCATCGAGGACAGCCTACGGTTATTTTAGCCAAAACCGTGAAAGGTTATGGCATGGGGGAGTCGGGGGAGGCACAAAATACCTCGCATCAACAAAAAAATATGAGCATTGAATCGCTAAGACGTTTTAGGGATAAATATGAATTAGCGGTGACTGATGCTCAATTAACTGAGCTACCTTATTTAACCTTTGAAGAAGGCTCAAAAGAACTTAATTATATGCGCCAGCGTCGTTCAGAGTTAGGCGGCTATTTACCAAGTAGACGTGAAAAAGCCAATGCACTGATTGTACCTGAATTATCCGCTTTCAAAAGCTTATTAGAAGCCAGTCGAAAAAGTCATGATGTATCGACCACCATGGCATTTGTGAAGATTTTAAATATCTTGGTAAAAGATAAAAATATAGGCAAACAGATTGTTCCCATTGTGCCTGATGAATCCCGAACTTTTGGTATGGAAGGGATGTTTCGTCAATTAGGTATTTGGTCACAAGTGGGTCAACTTTATACCCCACAAGATGCTGAACAATTAATGTTTTATAAAGAAGATAAAAAAGGTCAAGTATTACAAGAAGGCATTAATGAGGCTGGCGGGTTATGTGACTGGATCGCCGCAGGAACAGCCTATTCAACCCATGGTGTTTCGATGATTCCTTTTTTTATTTATTATTCAATGTTTGGTTTTCAACGGGTTTCCGACCTTATTTGGGCAGCCGCTGATCAACGTACCCGTGGATTTTTATTGGGTGCAACAGCAGGACGAACCACATTAAATGGGGAGGGGTTACAACACGAAGATGGGCATAGCCATATTTTTGCTGCAACTGTCCCTAATTGTATTTCGTATGACCCAACTTATGCCTATGAATTAGCGGTAATTGTTCAAGACGGTTTAAGGCGGATGTATGCCGAGCAAGAAGATGTTTTTTATTACATCACGGTGATGAATGAAAACTATGCGCATCCTACATTACCTGTAGGTGTTGAAAAAGACATTTTAAGAGGGATGTATTTGTTCAAACCTGCTGTGGATAATAACGCCCTTACCGTACAACTATTAGGTTCAGGGGTTATTTTTAATGATGTCATTTATGCGGCTGAATTGTTGAAGGATGATTGGGGGGTTGATGCTAATTTGTGGAGTTGTCCAAGTTTTACAGAACTTGCACGTAATGCGAGAGATTGTGAACGCTGGAATCGTTTAAATCCAACGAAAGACGCTAAAAAATCACATATTGAACATTGCTTGAATGATATAAACACACCTGTTATTGCTGCAAGTGATTATATACGTGCATTCCCTGAACAGATACGTGGTTTTATTTCTAGCCCGTTTACGGTGTTAGGCACAGATGGTTTTGGTCGTTCAGATACCCGTGAAAATTTGCGAAGTTTTTTTGAGGTCAATCGTTATCATATTGTTATAGCCGCGTTGAAAAGCTTGGCAGATGTTGGAAAATTTGAACTAGCAAAGGTTGAAGTCGCCATTGCTAAGTATGATATTAACCCTGATGCAACCGCCCCTTGGTTAAGGTAACGGAGAAGGATAATAATGAGCGATATAATTGAATTAAAAGTCCCTGATATAGGTAATGTTGCCGAGGTTGATGTTATTGAAGTTTCAGTTCAACCTGGTGATGTGGTTGAGCTTGAGCAATCTTTATTAGTGATGGAGACGGATAAGGCTTCCATGGAGTTACCTGCCATTGCCGCAGGAACAATACAAGAGGTTAGTGTTAAAGTTGGTGATAAAGTTTCAGAAGGAACGGTTATTGCGACGTTACTGGTGAGTACTGTAGAAATAAGTGATGTTAGCCAAGAACCTGCAAAAATAAATAAAGCAAAAGAGCATGAAGAAGAGGTTGTTATTGAGAAAACCCAAGAAGTAGTCGCGGCATCTAAAAATGAAGTTTCTATCGTAAAAGAAACAGGAGCGAATAATACTATTACTCATGCAGCACCTGGGGTAAGACGCTTTGCTAGAGAATTAGGGGTGAATTTATCCCTAATTCATTCAGGTAGTGGACGCAAGGGACGTATTTTAAAGACAGATGTAAAAAGTTTTGTTAAACAAAGTTTGTCTACGAAAAAAGAAGCCAATAATAATATTGGTTCAGGGATTCCTGCCTTACCTGTGGTCGATTTTTCCCTTTTTGGTGAAATAGAAGAAAAACCACTAACTAAAATAAAACGATTAACAGGTAAACATTTAAGTTGTAATTGGCTTAATTTACCGATGGTAACCCAGCATGAAGAAGCTGATATTACGGAGATGGAAGCGTTTAGAAAAGCCTTAAATATTGAACAAGTTGCTGCCAATAAAATTAAAGTGACCCCGTTGGCCTTTATTATTAAAGCGGTGTTAGCGACAATGAAAATTTATCCTCAGTTTAATAGTTCATTATCTGCCGATGGGGAACGTTTAATTTATAAAAAATATTTTAATATTGGCATTGCTGTTGATACGCCAAATGGTTTAGTTGTTCCCGTGATTAAGGATGCCGATCAACAGAGTATTTTAGAGTTAGTTGATTCGATGCGAACCTTAAGTGCTAAGGCGCGTGAGGGAAAATTATTAGCGAGTGATATGCAGGGTGGTTGTTTTACTATTTCAAGTTTAGGCGGTATTGGGGGAACAGGATTTACGCCGATTGTGAATGCACCCGAAGTCGCTATTTTAGGGGTTGCAAAAGCGGCTATGAAACCTGTTTGGAATGGAAAAGATTTTGATCCTAAACTCATGCTACCGCTTGATTTAACCTATGATCATCGCGTTATAGATGGGGCAGATGGTGCGCGATTTGTGGTAACGATTGCTAAATATTTGCAAGATGTACGGCGTTTACTGTTGTAAATTATTTATGTATAGTAGACTGGGTTGGCATTTACGGAAACCCAGTTTTTCGTGGTTCTCTGCTGGGTTTCGTTATCACTCTACCCAGCCTACGGACGAATTTATAAATTTTGGGGGTAAAAAATGACTGAATTATCTAAAAAATCTACTATTTATTTTGAACCTAAAATTCATCAAGCTTTACGAATGAAAGCTATTACAGCGCATATATCTGTTTCTGATGTAGTAAATGAAGCGGTAGGTTTAGTACTCCAAGAGGATCTGGAGGACTTAAAAGCATTCGAGGAAAGAGAAAATGAGCCAACTTTAAGCTATGAAGCGTTACTTGATGACCTGAAGTCACATGGAAAAATATAGCCTAGTTTTCAAAAAATCAGTGACTAAAGATCTCAGAAATATACCTAATAAAGATGTAAAACGGATACTTGAACGAGTTAATTTATTACTTGAAAACCCAAGAGAAAAAGGTTGTGTTAAGCTTTCGAGCCAAGAAAAAAACCCTGCAAATTTTACAGTGTCATTGATATAGGGAGGTTATTTTTGCTAGAGAAAATAAGTAGCACGGTAGACTGGGTTGGCATTTACGGAAACCCAGCTTTTTTGTGGTTCCCCGCAAGGTTTCGCTATCGCTCTATCCAGCCTACGAGCTGATAATATTTTATGTTTTTTTGAATAATCTAATATTAGAAAAATATCATGAAAAAACTCCCGATAGGCTTACAAACCTTCTCTGAACTCCTTAGCGAAAATTATTATTACGTAGATAAAACCTCGCTAATCTCACAAATGGTGAAGGCAGGAAAATATTATTTTCTTTCTCGCCCACGCCGTTTTGGGAAATCGCTATTACTCAGTACCTTATACTTAATAAGCATTTTTATTAATAAAGCCTTTAAAAATAGTTAAAAAAACAATTTTTAAATCTAGTGATAATGACCAGTTTTCAATATACCAAAGATCATGCTCTACTCGGTTTTTCATTTTATCTAGGGTGTCAGTTTCACCCCGATGGCCATTAACTTGCGCCCAACCTGTAATACCTGGTTTTACTTTGTGTCGCCACATATAAGACTCCACTAAGTCTTTATAATATTCATTATGGGATAAGGCATGAGGTCTAGGTCCTACAACCGACATATTACCCTGTAACACATTAATAAATTGAGGTAATTCATCTAAGCTGGTTTTGCGCAAAAAAGCACCAAATTTAGTGATTCTAGGATCGTTTTTAGTCGCTTGGGTAATTAAGTCGGACGATTCTTTATGTAGGGACATGGTTCTAAACTTATAGACTTCAAATATTTTTTTATTAATACCATGACGCTGTTGTTTAAATAATATAGGCCCCGGTGAAGTCAGTTTTATTATTAACATTATAAATAAACAAGGAATAGCAATAATAATTAAAATAAGTGTGGCTAAAATAATATCTTCATATCTTTTTATTGGTGCATTGGACTCTGTAATCGAGGTACAGCTTAAATTTAGACTATGAAACCCCATTAAATTAGTCGCTTGATAGTTTAATAGAGGGATCCCTTCAAAATCGGGAAAAAAACGAATTTCTACGGTTGAATATCGTAAATTATAGAGTATTTTTTTTACAATAAAACTTTCTGATAATGGTAAACAAATCCATAATTCTTGATGTTTTTTTACCCCTATATTTTTAGATAAATTTTTGAATATGTCATGATTATTATTAGCACTTGATAAATTAATAATTTGTGTAATATTAAATCCATATTCGGGGTGATCTCCACTTGCTTTAAGGATATCATCAATAATTTTTCCATTACCAATGACAACGACCTCTTTCATATTTCGCCCTTGTTGGCGAATTTTATTGAGTATTAAAATAGAAAGGGTTCTATAAAGACAAGTTAAGCTCGTTCCTATTACAAACCATGATTTTATCCAGTCTATTGAAAAGGATTCAAGTTGCTTAGAAAAAAAAAGTAAGGTTAATAAACAAGCAAATGAAAAAAACCAAATACTAAAAACCTTATAAAGTTGCTGGGTAAAAACAAGTCCACGCCAAGAGCCATATAAATGGTTAAATGATGATGCGAGTAAAATAATTAAGGTATTAATTAAAGTAACAACTTTATAGTTGAAAGATATATTAATATCATTATGGATAAAATAATAGGATAAAATAGCAGATAAAATGATGATTATAAAATCAAATGAAAAAAAGATTAAATGTTTATCTTCTAAATTATATTGTTTCATAAATGATAAATGATGATTCTCTAAACTATATTGCTGCATAATAGTATCGGGGGCTATTTTGATTTAAATTCAAATTAGGGATAATTTTTTTGCATTAGTATATAGAGCGCATTAAAAAATAAACGGATACTTGTTATAAACGTGATTATTATCACATATTTTAATGTTTTTTTACAATTAACGGGTTATTAAAATTAACTCTGTTATTTCTAATAGAATAGAGAGGTTAGTTTCTATTAAAAGTTAATAAGCAGCTTATAAAAACTTAATTTAGATGTTTTTTGAACTATTTTTTTGCAGTTTGAATATTTAAAGCCCATTGGACATGCTCGCTAACTAATTGAGAATCATGATTTTGCTTTTTCAATAATATATTTTTAATTTTTTCAGAAGGTTTCGCATTACCCAAAGCCACAGCAAGATTACGTAACCAACGTTGATAACCAATCCGTCGAATGGCAGATCCTTCCATTTTTTTTAAAAACTCGGGTTCTGTCCAACTAAAGGCTTCAATTAATTGTAAGCGACTTAAATTATAGCGTGGATTAAAATCCTTTTCGGCTGATAATTTTGCAAAGCGATTCCAAGGGCAAATGAGTTGGCAATCATCACAACCATAAATCCGATTCCCAATGGATGTACGTAAATCTTTAGGAATTGATCCCTGTAATTCAATCGTTAAATAGGAAATACAGCGGCGTGCATCAACTTGATAAGGTGCTATAATCGCTTGGGTTGGGCAAATATCTAGACAGGCGGTACAGCTTCCACAATGAGAATTAACGTTAGCATCTGTCGGTAAAGGTAAATCCGTATAAATTTCGCCTAAAAAAAACCACGAGCCTGCTTGGCGATTGATTAAATTAGAATGTTTCCCTATCCAACCTAAACCTGCTTTTTCTGCAATCGCTTTTTCTAATACAGGCGCGCTATCAACAAAAACGCGATAACCAAACCTGCCTATTTCTGATTCTATTTTATTTGCCAATTTTTGTAGTCGTTGACGTAGAACTTTATGATAATCTCGCCCTAAAGCATAACGAGAAATAAAAGCGGCAAGAGGATTATTTAATTGTTTTTGTGTGATGTTGGCAGCTTCTGGTAAATAATCCATCCGTACTGAAATGATTCGCTGTGTCCCTGTGTGTAACAATTCTGGACGACTTCGTTTGTGTCCATGTTTTTCCATATAATTCATTTTCCCATGAAACCCTTTAGCAAGCCAATGATTCAAATGATTCTCAGCAGTCGTAAGGTTTGTATCGCTAATTCCCAGTTGCTGAAAACCTAATTCTTGTCCCCATTGTTTAATTGATAAAGCAAGTGCGTTAAAATATTCTTTGTTTTTAGTATTCATCCTGCTTATGTCACCTTTATAATAGCCATTTCACATTGTTTTAATAAGAATACTTTTATGTCAAATTTGCCGAATAAGCTGTATTCTGCTCAAAAAGTTAAAGACTTAGAATATATTGCTATCAATAAGCTGGGGATTGCTGAAATAACCTTGATGCAACGTGCCGCTTATGCGGTCTTTTCTTCCCTTAAAGAACGTTGGGGGGATATAAAACATATTGCTGTTTTTTGTGGTAGGGGTCACAACGGAGGCGATGGCTATTTAATCGCTTCTTTGGCATTACAAGCAAATATTCAAGTAAGTTTTTATAATATCAGCTCGATTGAAAAATTAACAGGTAATACGTTAATTGCTTATCAGGATTATTTAAAACATGCAGGACGTAGTTTAACTCCCACATCATCATTAGCAACCGTTGATTTAATTATTGATGCGCTTTTAGGTACAGGATTATCGCGTAATGTAACGGGAGATTATGCAC
>CAYROI010000017.1:0-14373 GCA_964425835.1 uncultured Methylococcaceae bacterium | reverse complement strand
CATTTATTAATTATTGGCGGAGATATGGGGTTTTCAGGGGCAGCAAGATTGGCTGGAGAAACGGCATTACGCTCAGGTTCAGGGCGGGTTAGTATTGCCACCCATTCGGCTCATGCAAAAGTATTAAATAGTGGGTGTTTTGAATTAATGTGTCGTGGCATAACAAAAGCAGAAGAATTACAAAATCTTTTAACGACTGCAAGTGTTATTGTTTTAGGAACAGGACTAGGACAAAGTTACTGGGGACAAGCATTATTTGATGTGGCGATTAAATCCGCGTTACCGATGATAATTGATGCAGACGGCTTGAATTTTTTAGCACAAACGCCTAATTATGCTGAAAATAGAATCTTAACCCCCCATCCTAAAGAAGCCGCACGATTACTTAAATCAACGATAGATGAAATCGTTAATAATCGTTTTGCGGCAGTGAAAGAAATTCAAGCGCAATATGGGGGAATTTGTTTATTAAAAGGGGCAGGAACATTGATTACTGACGGTAATGAAGTATTTATTAACACCACAGGAAATCCTGGAATGGCAACAGCAGGGATGGGCGATGTATTAGCTGGTCTTATTGGTGGATTGGTCGCACAAAAAATGTCTTTAATTGAAGCCACAACCCAAGGTGCTTATATTCATGGGGAAGCTGCAGATATTGCTGCAAAGCAAGGTGAAAGAGGTTTGTTAGCCAGTGATTTAATGCCTTTTATTAGGAAATTAGTTAATTGAAAATTGAATTAAATACTTTAGATGAAACAAAATTATTGGGTGCAGCACTGATGGCGGCTTTACCTAAGTCCTGTCTTATTTTTTTACAAGGTCAACTGGGCGCTGGAAAAACAACATTGGTCAGAAGTATTTTAAGAGCGGCAGGGTATCAAGGCGCAGTTAAAAGTCCCACTTATACCTTAGTTGAAGAATACGACATTAACACCCAAAAATTCTTTCACTTTGATCTTTATCGAATGACAGATCCAGAAGAGTTAGAATTTATGGGGATAAGAGATTATATGACAGCGGATGCCATTTGTTTTATTGAATGGGCCGAGTTAGGAGGCTCCTTTTTACCGCAACCTGATCTCATTTTTAATTTTAGTCTTCAATCTGAGCTACGCATATTAAATTTGACTAAAAAATCACAGAAAATAATAAAACTACGATGGAAAAACAATGACCTACTGCTATAATCTAATCTAAACTATTTTGGTGAGAATTATGCAATTTTTTTGGAAATTATTTCTATTTATTGGCTTGCAATGCTTATCGTTGACGGCGACTGCGAATCAAGTCGAAATTAATGCGGTTGATTATTTAACGCAAGAGACCCATTCACGGGTTATTTTTAATACGTCCTCTTCCATTGTACGGAACGTTTTTTTATTAAATGACCCTTCTCGGTTGGTGATTGATTTTAAAAATGCACGTTTAAAAAAACCGTTAAAACAACCTACTAGCGATCATCCGTATTTTAAAAAGATACGCAGTGCGCGAAAAAATAAGACGGATTTAAGAGTGGTTGTTGATTTAAAACAGACCGTTCAACAAACTAACTTTAATCTTGCGCCGAATAAAAAGCAAGGACATCGTTTTATTGTTGATCTTGTTAATGCGCCTAACAACATAACCTTAGTTCCCTCTATTAATCGACCGCCAACCCTTAATAATTATCCTATCCTGGCATCTAAGGCAACGACGAAAAGTATATTAAAAAAAACAAAAGACATTGTAATAGCTATTGATGCAGGTCATGGTGGAATAGATGTTGGTGCAAAAGGACCTAAAGGGACATTGGAGAAAAAAGTGGTGTTTGCAATTTCCAAAAAATTAGCGAAACTGATTAACCAAACCCCAGGAATGCGCGCAGTATTAGTTCGTAAAGGCGATTATTATATTAAGCTTAGGAAACGGATGGATATTGCAAGAGCGGCAAAAGCCGATTTATTTATTTCTATTCATGCGGATGCGTTTAAAAATGCTGATGTTAGCGGCGCATCCGTATTTACTTTATCTCGAACAGGCGCATCGAGTGAAGCGGCACATTGGTTAGCAAATCATGAAAATTCAGCCGATTTAGTCGGCGGTGTGAGTCTTGATGATAAAGATGATGTGTTAGCTTCAGTTTTATTAGATTTATCTCAAAATGCAACCAAAGAAGCCAGTCGAAATGTGGCGAGTAAAGTATTAAAGCATATTAAAAGCATTGGTAAACTACATAAAAATCAAGTTCAAAAAGCGGCATTTGCCGTTTTAAAATCGCCCGATATTCCTTCTATTTTGGTTGAAACCGCTTTTATTTCTAATCCTTTAGAAGAGCAGAATTTATTAAGCCGCACGCATCAAGCAAAAATAGCCAATGCGGTTTTTAAAGGCGTTGTTAGTTATTTTAAAGAACACGCGCCTGCAGATACTTATATAGCGGCAATGCGTTAATTTAGTTTTCAAAACAGGCTAACCAATGTTGTTCTAAAATCGGCGTTGTTTCTTCTAAGGGAACAACGCTGAGTTTATTGTCTTTTTGAATTAATAAACCTAATTTTTTAAGTTTTGCTAACCCATCATGAATTTCAAAATCTACCGCAACCCCATATTCATCGTGTATAAATTGTTCTATTTTTTTATCTAAGTCAATGACTGTCATCTCTCCTTGGGTTAATAAAAAGAAATAACTTAGCAAGGTTTCTTTTGCTTCCGATGCGGCTGCCATATCGTTTATATGTGCGATTGCTCCTAAATTATTATCTAAATTATAGTAATAAAGGTTTTTTGCAAGTTCTGCCATATATTTAGTTCGTTGCAAAAAAATCTTGCTGACTTGTCGCCATAATAAACCTGCAAAACCAAAAATGGCCGTTGCCATGGCAATAGGATCAATTGCAACAGCGAGTTTACTCATAATTGTTAATACGCCACCGATTGTTCCGCCGCCGCCCGTTACCGCTAACTTGAGTTTATCAAATAAACGCATTTTTATTTTTGTATTGGGAAATAACATTTCTAAATCCGAGCGAGGTATATTTTTAAATAATTTAATATAGATTTTATCCTCATCTACTGTGTTTTGATTCTGTTTACGATTAATTTTTTTTTCAGCTTTTGTTAAAGGAATCCCTTTAATCGCAGCGAGTTCTTTCGTTTTTTCTATCAATGATTTTGGTTTTAACAAGATAAATAAGCGGTTATAAATCTTTATTTCCACTGTTTTTTTCTTTAAAAATAAACGCGTCCAATCGCGTTTATTTTCGCGGCGAATGGCACGACCTTGATAAAATAATAAAATTTCTGAGAAATCATTAAAATCTACGGAGACCTCAACCCCATAAGGTGAGGTTTCTGTCAGCGCGATTTGTAATTCTTCTTGTGTTAACTTTTCATAATTAGCATTATTTAGTAGCGAGGATATTTCAGCTAATAAACTTGCTTGTAGGTTTTGTTTGTTTAGCAAATTATAGCGGCAAGATTTCAATCCTTCTATATCGGGGTTAAAAGGGGCGTAATGTCGTGTTAGACGTTGATAAGCGGGGTAGGTTTGCGCATGATAGAGGCTGCGATAACGATCACAAAATAATTGAAAGCCCTGTTTTTGCTTAGAAATTTCTTCTCTGTTGACTAAGGTTGTAATTAATGTCTCCGTACTAACAGGGATAAAACGCTCTAATAAGTCTTGCTGATAATCTATCTTGCTCATAAAGATTTTTTTAAATAAAAAAAAGGCGATGTGAAAGATGACACCGCCAAATGCTCAGAGGATTAATTAAATTTAATTGAATCAATAATTTTGCGCAACGCTGGGCGACAAGTTTCAAACTTCTCAGTATTTGCAGCCCCCATTAAATTATAGTAGCGATTTTTTTCATCATAGGCTTGATAGATAATGCGTTGATGTCCGCCCGCTTTGCCTTTTTCAACAACCTCCCAACCAATAACGCCTGCTTTTTTATTTTTGATTCTATCATTACGGCGTTTAGCGGAAAGTAGCTTATCTATTTCAATATCTTCTTTTGCCGCTTTATAGGAGGCTCTTACAGATGCGCCTGCTGGAAAACTTTTTCGCATGGGGGTAATATGAAATTGGAAGCTACAAGAGTTACTAATAGGGACTTGCATAAATAATACGCTGTCAGAATTAGGATCACCATTTTGCTTTGACCATCCTGCAGGAATGGTAAAAGAAAAACCATAGGTTTTATTTTCATAAGTGACTGCACTAGAAGAACCAACAGGCATTCCCGCAGATCTTCCTGTTACAACGCCTGTTGTCGAACCTGTTGCAACTGTACCTAGGGTATTTAAAGCACTTGTTGCTGTTGTGGGGACACAAGCACTCGTAAGCAATGCAATTCCCATTGAAGCGAATGTTGCAGAAAGTATTTTTTTCATGTTTGACCTCGGTTTAAAATTGAAAAAAGAAGAATGAATCTTTAAACTGTAAATTTATATAATCTTGGTAATTACTTTAGCCTATACATATTTTACAGAGTGTGAGCAGTGTCTATCTTTATAGGGTTTACTGTCAACTAAAAATGTACTTTATGAGATCTTTATTACTATTTTCTTGAATCTTTTACTATTTCATAGGCTTTGGTGATTTGTTGGGTTTTTTCTTTCGCTAAGGTCATCATTGATTCAGGTAAACCTTTGGTGACGAGTTTATCTGGGTGATGCTGGCTAATTAGGGTGCGATAAGCTTTTTTAATTTCAGCATCGGTGTTATTTTTATTAACGCCTAAAACCTCATAAGCATCATTAATATTAGTTTTGGAATGATAAGTAGATTGAGATTGTTGGTGTTGTTGATAATATTCTTGAAAACGAAACTGTGCTTGAAGCCGATGTTTTATATTTAAATAATGCCGATGGGAAATATCAAATTGTTGACAAATTTGGGATAAAAGGGCTTCTTCTGTTGGGTGAATATGTCCGTCAGCGTAAGCGGCTTGTAATTGAATTTCTAAAAACATTAATAATAAATGTTTCCGCTTACCACATTGCTGTTGAAAATCTTGGAGTGTTGGTATTAATGGGAAATCACGCCGTTTTCCCTGTTCAAATAAGGCAATTGCTTGCGTTCGCATCTGAGCTGATAAGTGCATTTCATCCATGACTTTGGTTGCTAAATTGATTTCTGCTTTGGAAACAACGCCATCAGCTTTAGCAAGATGCCCCATAACTGAAAAAGTTGCGGTAAAAAAAGCCGTTTGTAGCTGTTGCTGATCTTCTAAACTGGTATAAGCAAAAGTAAATGTGGTAGCTTTATCAATTTGATGTCCAACAATTCCTCCTAAAATTGCTCCAATAGGTCCTCCCATTGCAAAACCTGCAATTGACCCACATAGCTTACCTTTCCAACTCATGGCTTCTTAAATCCTATTTTTGAGTGATTATAAAAAATAATAAATCAAGGATCAATTATACCTAAAAAATACCGAGAATAGCCTGTTCCATCTTTTTACCCCATCTTCGTTATCACAAACAATAGAAATGCTAACGTGTAAACTCAGATTGTACAAGAGGTCAATTAATTTTGAAATAAAACATGCTATTTAAGTTTTCCACCCAAAAATTCAATTTGTTTCCAAGCTTCAAATAAAACAATGGCAACAGTATTCGATAAGTTTAAACTTCGGCTGTTTTCCTGCATTGGTAAATATAATTTTTTATCTTTAGCGAATAACCCCAAAATTTCAGCAGGCAAACCGCGTGTTTCCGCACCAAAAATTAAAAAATCACCGTCTAAAAAATACGTTTCACTATAAATAGTTTGCCCTTTAGTTGTTATGGCAAAAATTCGTTGCGGTTGCTGTTTCTCAAGAAAATCTCGCCAATTTTGATAACGCTGCACGGTTGCCCATTCATGATAATCTAATCCTGCACGGCGTAATTTTTTATCTTCTAATTCAAACCCTAAAGGTTCAATTAGGTGGAGTGTCGCACCCGTATTAGCACAAAGGCGAATAATATTACCCGTATTTGCTGGAATTTCAGGCTCATGTAAAACAATATGTAACACCTAAAAGATACCCTCTAGCCTTTCTAAACACCCTCTTAATAAAATATCATCATCAATAATATCAAGTTCTTTAAAAACTTTGGCTAACCTTGGGTAAAGGGGTTTATTTAATTGACCATGATATTCATGGGTTAAAATCTCCTGATAATAGCTAACATAAGCGTCAAAATTAAAATATTCTTGCGCGTAATCGCTAATTTCCTGTGTTTTTATTTGTAAATATTCAGGATCTAAATATTTTAGTAATAAAGCTTGCAAACCTTGTTTTAACTGAACTGCTGAGACTTTATCTACCACCTCAGGCAATTCATGATACCAACCGACATTATTAACAATCACAGGAATACCTAATTGCAACCCTTGCATAACCACCGCCGACGTTTCCCCCATGGTCGGCACTCTTAAGGCAACAATCACATCAGTTTGGTTCAGTAATTCATTATAAAGGGCCTCATCAACACGCCCATGAATAAAAACTTTATCTTTTAACCCTAATTCCGTAGGCAATGAATAGATAGATTCACAATTTTCATTAACGGCGCCCACTACATTTAATCTAAAATCCATTGGTTGCTTTAAGGCTTGGATACTTGCGAGTACTTCAATAACAACTTCTACTTTTTTTTGTAAATCAACGCCACCAAAAACCCCAATATTTAAACAATCTAAGTTCTTATCTTTTTTTGTAGTCAATGGCTTTAAATCATATAATTGCTCAATACAATAAACGTTTAATCGTGGAAATACCGCTTGCACACGCTCTAAGGCATATTGCGAATGAACAATGCAACCATCAGCATACTGAACAAAGGCTTCAAATAAAGGGAAGTCAATCACTTCGTTAGTTTCCCATAAGGGAACGCCTTCGGTTAATTTATGTTCAATGTACTGTTTATTGGCTTGTCCATAATGATTTTCGATAATTTCAAAATAGCTTGGCAGCATTTGCTCATCTTTTGCATTATAATTCATCCCTGCAATCATATGATGTAAAACTAAATCATGTAAATGCACAATGCCGCCATACTGTTTTAATAATGCCAGCATATAGTGGTGATAATGAATATTATTACCTAATTGGTAAATAATTAAGTCATAATCATCAAGTTGATTTTCAATCAAGGTATCAATGTGAATAACGTCATAATTTAAAAGACTTTCAATATTACCATTAGAAAAAAGCGTGATATTAATATTTTTATTGTTGCTAAAGCCCTTTAACAGATGAAAGACATAATCGGCAATCCCACTTTGCTGGGGAGGAAGCGGACTTAATAAGGCGATATCCATTAGATATTTTCCAAAACAAGTTTTTCTAAAACGTTATCCCAACTAATAGATTTAGCAAATTCATGACCATTGTTTGCCATCTTTTTCAATTGGGAAGGTGATAAGTTGTATAATTTTTTGATAACATCTGCAACTGCTTTTGGCTCATTATCAACCACAAAACCGCTCTTAGTATTTTGAACAATAGTGGCGACCTCACCCGAATCATGACAAGTTATTACAGGTTTTTTCGCTAAAAAAGCTTCAATAGTCGCATAGCCATAGTCTTCATCATAAGGTGCGTAAAAAACCGCCTTACAATTTGCTAAATAATTCGTTAAATCTTCTTCACTTACATAGCCTAACATTTTACATCTATCAGTTAATTTATTATTCTTAATAAGATTATTAAGATTATCGCTTTCAGAGCCTGTTCCAATAAAGTACGCTTTGGTTTTTTTAGACGTGGTCATCATTGCTTTAACGAGTAAATCGGCACGTTTCATTTTTTCTATACGTCCAATAAATAACACGTAATCGCCATAATCACCTGAAATTATTTTATCAGCAAAGGGGGCTGGCGGGTATAAAGTTTCAGCACTAATCCGATTAAAGTTTTGCAAACGTGCGGTAACATTGTCTGCAATGGTATATTTTTTGATAGATTCTGAAATAAAATTCCCATCTGTTTTTCTAATTTTATCACGGATTATTTTTGAATTAGCGGCACGTTTTACATCTTCAGGGTAATCAAATTCTGTATTTTCAAGATCATATAACACCCGATGTTGATGAACTAACCATAATATTTTATTATTATGTTGTGCGGCATAAGTGGGGAATTTAGTGGGAATTACTAAATCAATTTTTTGACCACAGCTTTCTGATAAATCTAATAACCGCCAAGCAGCTATATCATTGAGCATTTGTTCTTCGGGATACCATTTAAAGGGTAATTGAATTAATTCTGCTTGAACCCCATCCAATTTATTAATTTCTTTGACTAAACTTTCATTTAATAGCTCAGCTCCCCCTCTTACGAAAGGCACTTGAGCCCCTAATACCGCAACCCGTTTCATACTTTATATCCAATAATTGCGTAATCCATTTCATTGTAAAAATGGGTTTTTATAAACTCATCATTTGAGGTAGTTTCATAAAAATCTGAATATTTATGCAAGCGTTTAATTTCGGTTTTTTCAAAACCGCGTTGTTCAATCGTAAAGCGCATCGTTTCTGGAACAAGGGGGTTATGGTGTGAAGGATCGGTGTAAAAATTACACGCTCCTACTAGTAAATTTTCAGGATTAGGTGTTTCAAAAATAATTACGCCACCTGGTTTAAGAACCCTTAAACATTCATCAAACAGCGCAATTAATACTTTGAAAGGTAGATGTTCAATAATATGAAATCCTGTTACCGCGCTAACACTAGCATTTTTAAACAAACGTAAATAATCAAGAATATCAGCTTCCGTTGCTTTCAAGCCCTGTTCCTCGCATTCTCTTATCATAATGCAGTTTAAATCAACGCCTTCTGCACGAATATTATGTTCTTGTAATAACTCTAACCATTCGCCTCGACCACAACCCATATCTAAAACTAAAGCCTGATCTGTAGCTTTTAGTGCATTTTCAAGGGTTGGTAAATAAACTTCTTGACGTTGTTGTATGTCTTTACGCGTTCCTCTAAATTTGTCCTCAAAAGCAACATACATTGCATCAAAAATATGTTCCTCTTCTTTAGTAATAGTCGTAATTTGTTCAACCGAAAAAGGTTCAGGTAGGCGTTTCCTAGCTTCTTCAAGCAATAAATTTAAACGACGCTGATTATCTATAAGGTTAATTTTATGGTCATTAAAAATGGCTTTATGTTCATCAAGTCGTTTTTGATTATTCGTAATTTTATCTAACGCTTTAATCATCTCCGTTTGATTAGCTTTGGTCGCTAAATTAATTTCTAATGACCCATAATCGACTCTTAACTCTAATTCCTTATATAAAGCAGGGTAGTCTACTTTTGCCTCTAACAGTGATGCCAACGAAATATAATCAACTTTTTCTTCTAGTTCCATTCGATTAACTTTGCTTGCTAATTCTGAGCGTTCGGCTTTTCGCTCTAATTCAGAACGATCTGCTTTAGTTTCTAATTCAGAGCGCTCGGCTTTTTGAGCTAATGCTATTTGAAGTGTATTTTGTATTAATTCTGCTAACTGTTCTGCTTTTATTTCTGGAATCTGGCTATGGGCTTCTAATTGACGAATTTGGGTCATTAACGAAGGCAAGCGTATTATTGCCATTATTATTTTGAAAATAAAACCAATAAGCGGTATTTTTCCAATGAGCATCATCATATAAGGCACTTTTAAGCCTTTTACAATAATACCTTTTTTCCGTCCTTCTTTTGAAAATCGTATTTTAGCAACAATCTCTTTTTTCGACATCTGCCCTTGTCTTGCTAATAAAAGATAATGATTCATTTCTTCTGAATCTGGCTTTCTTTTTAACAGTCCTTTAAAAATATTTTCAATAAAAATCTGATCATGATATGAGCAAAAATCATTAACATGATAAATATTATTATTTGGAAAAAGTGTTTCTGTTTTCTTTAACTTTTCCAGTTGAGGTAAAATAGAAAAGTCAAATTCAGGCATGACTTCAGGTGCTACTGCCTCTTCATGGTCTTTTTTATTTTCTTCCCTAAGTTTTTGCATCACGGTATCAATACTTATTTTTGGAATAGACGCTTTACTCATAATTTAATTTCCATAACTTTTATCGGTGAAATCAGCCCAAGGCGTTAAATTACGCTATAAATTTTATTTAATGACCTAATAATGTTTTAGCTTGAGCCATTACCCAACGCAAAGGTTGCGTAATACGCCAAGAATGACTCAAATAAATACGATTAACGGCCACTTGAATTTTTGTATCAATTTGTTGGTCATAAAGGTTTGCTAATTTTTTTAATTCTTGACCATATTCTGCTTTAAAAGCTGGCTGAGTTGCATTCATTAGTGCCTCTTTTCCTAACTTTTGAGCAACTACTGCATAATCAAGACTTACCTTGCTCAAAACATCTAATAGCGTTATATCATCACACTGCTCAATTGCAAAAGAAGGTTCTTGTAATCGCAATATTTTTACTTTTTCAAAACCATAATATTCAGGTAAAAAAGATAATAATAAAGGGGGGAGCGGGTTTTTATGCGTCGGGTCAAGATAAAAGGTGGACGTTCCTACCATGATATTTTCAGGGTTTGGGGTTTCAAGAATCAGTAAGCCGCCAGGTTGAAGAACCCGCAAAGCTTCTTGGACTAATTGTTGTAAATCTGAGAAAGCAATATGCTCTGCAATATGAAATCCTGAAACAATCAATTGACTCGCATCAGGAAGGGCGTTTAAAAAAGTAAGTGCATTTTGATTGTGTACTTTAAAGCCTTTTTTTCGTGCAAGATCAAGCATTCCTTCATCAATATCAACCCCTTGTGCATCAATACCCCATTCCGTTAATAAGGCTAACCATTCACCACGCCCACAACCTAAATCAATTGCTTTAGCATCAGGTGATAATTTAATTAATTGTTCGATAAAAGGAAAATAAACTCGTAAACGCGTTTGAATTAATTCAGACGATCCACGGTATTTTTCTTCAAATGCTTGATAAAAATCAGTCTTCATAGGTAATTTCCGTTTTTGGTGGTAACCAATTGATTCCAACAAAAGATGATTTATTAAGATTAACCACATTAAAAACTAAAGCCAAATTTCGCCATTCATAATTTTTTTGAAGATGGTTTGCTGAGGAATGCAGCGCGACGGCAACAGAATAAGAGCCTTTTCCTAAATTTGCGTTAAAATTAAATTTATAGCCTATCAATTGTCCCTTCTTTACATTTTCATGATGATTTTTTAAATGATGTGTATTAGTGCCATAAATAGATTGACCTAATCTATCTTTAATCATGTAACCTAATACTAATTCAGGGATGTCTTCCTTTATTTCTACCTCAATGGACAAACAAACTTTTTCTCCAACATCGACTACGTCAATAATTTCACACTTTTCATTGAGTAATTTTATGTCTTTAATAATTGCCTCCCCTGTCCCTGAAGTCGTTTGAATTCGTGCATCCTCTGTTTCTTGTTGTTGCACATTTTCATTTTCTCGATCAGCTAATAGCGCATTATAAAAATCCATGATTTCTTCAGGGTCACCTTCTTTAGCAATCGTGCCAGAATCTAATAAAATAGCACGGTCACACATGGTTTGAATCGCTAACTTATCATGGGAGACAATCAGTAATGTTGTGCCTTGTTTTCTATATTCTCTAATCCTGTCAATACTTTTATGTTGAAAATAAGCATCACCCACAGACAAAGCCTCATCAACAATTAATATATCAGGGCGAATAGCGGTGGCAACACTAAAGGCAAGTCGCATTTGCATTCCGCTGGAATATACCCGAACAGGTTGGTCAATATAGTCACCAATTTCAGCAAAGGCTTCAATTTCAGGCATTAATCGGGTTAAATCATTAACGGTATAACCCAAAAGTTGCCCTGACATAAAAACGTTTTGCCTCCCTGTAAAATCAGGATGAAATCCCATGCCTAATTCTAATAAAGCAGCTACGCGTCCTGAAATATTGACATTGCCTGTGGTGGGTTGGGTTGTTCCTGTTATCATTTTTAATAACGTACTTTTCCCTGCCCCATTAATGCCAATAATTCCAATGGCATCGCCTGGACTGACGGTAAAACTTATATTTTTTAATACCCATTTTAACTGGTGTTTAGGGTTGCTAAACGGAATAAGCCACTCAAAAAGACGTGACCAACGGGTTGGATATTGTTTGTAGGCTTTGCCTAAATTTGTAACCGTAATTGCACCCATTACAACTCATCCACCATATCGCCTGAATGTTTACGAAATAATGATAATCCGATTAAACAGAGGAGGAGTGAAATTGCTGAAACCATCCATAAGCTTTGCCATTGCGGTAATTCTCCTCGTACAAGAATTGTTTGATAGGCTGAAATAATATTAACCATAGGATTTAATTGGACATAGAGGCGTAATTGTTCAGGGATAATACTAATAGGGTAAATAATTGGTGTCAGCCAAAACCAAAATTGTAAAATAATGGTAAAAAGTTGCCCTATATCTCGAAAAAAAACATTGAGAACACCAATGGTTACCCCTAAGCCAATAGCAAATAGAATATTAATTAAAAGAACGGGGAAAACAGCTATATAAACCCAACCAGGAAAATTATCACTAATCGCTAAAAATAGGGTAAACAAACTAAAAATAATTGAAAAATTAAGCAGTGCATTAGCAACCACAATAATGGGTAAACAAAGACGTGGAAAACTGACTTTTTTCAATAAGTTAGCATTATCAATAAAGACACTTTGCGCTTTTCCAACGATTTCAGAAAATAGCCCCCACGTTAAAATGCCTGCGCAAAGATAAATGCTATAAGCGAAGGTCGTATCAATTCCTGGTAATTTTGCACGCATGACTTGTGAAAAAATGACCGTATAGACCACAATCATGGCTAAAGGGTTAATGATAGTCCATGCCGCCCCTAACATTGAGTTTCGATATTTAGATTGAAATTCGCGTTTAACACTGCCTAAGACAAAACCACGATAATGCCAAAGCGCAAAGATTAAATTTTTCAAAATAACCCCTTATCGTCCATAAATATCATCGAAACGCTCTATATCATCTTCGGCAACATATTCGCCTACTTGAACTTCAATAAGCTGAACATCAATTTTACCGCGATTTTCTAAACGATGTGTTTCACCAACGGGAATATAAGTTGATTGGTTTTTAGTTACGATAATTGTTTCATTATTACGGGTTACGGTGGCAGTACCAGAAATAACCACCCAATGCTCAGAACGATGTTGATGACTTTGCAACGACAAAGAGGCGCCAGGTTTGACCAAAATACGCTTAATTTTAAACCCTAGTTGTTCTTCTAAAACCGTATAAGTTCCCCAAGGACGGCACACGGTTAAATGTAATAAATGTTCTTGCGCGTTACGTTTTTTTAATTCTTCAACAACCGCTTTAACCCGTTGAGTATCCCCCCGTTTTGTTAATAAAACAGCATCTGCCGTTTCAATTAAACAAATATCATCTATGCCGACCGCAGCAACTAAACGGTGATTACTTTGAAACAATGAATTTTTACAATCTAAGGCAAATGTATTGCCTTGCGTGACGTTGCCATTTTCATCATGAGGGGATATTTCATGAACAGCATCCCAACTACCCACATCGTTCCATTGAATATCACAAGGAAGGACTAATAATTTATTCTCTTGGGCAACTACTTTTTCTAATACGCCATAATCAATGGAAATATTCGGCATTTTTTCAAATACGTTATCGACGGATTCTTGGAGTGAAACACCTTGTTGATGGGTTTCTAAAATAGTTTTTAAAACAGCATCAACCTCAGGTAAATATTTTTTAATGGCTTCAAGTAGTACCGAGGCTTTCCAAACAAACATGCCTGAATTCCAAAAATACCCCCCTTCTTTCAAATAACCTTCCGCTGTTTCACGATCAGGTTTTTCAGTAAAGCCTTCAACCATTAATGTATTAGCAGGCAAGCATTCAGGGTAATTAGTTTTAGCTTTAATATAGCCAAACCCTGTGTCAGCATGCGTGGGTAAAATACCAAATGAAACTAAATATCCCGTAGATGCCGCATCTATTGCTTGCTCTAACGCTTGATGGAAGGCATCAATATTTTGAATCACATGATCTGCTGGAAGCACCAGCATAATAGGATCTTCACTGGTATTTTGAAGTTGCAAATAAGCCGCAGCTAATGCAATCGCAGGGGCAGTATTTCTACCCACAGGTTCAGAAATGACTTGGTAAGGTTGTAATGCTTGATAAGCTTCGCCTGTGACATGTTCTTGACTAGACACAACGACTACATTTTCGGTGGCACAAAAAGGGGCGATTCTATCAGTCGTTGCTTTTAACATCGTTTCCTTACCATCAAGGCAAAGAAACTGTTTAGGAATTTGTTTTCTGGATAAAGGCCATAAACGCGACCCTGT
>CAYROI010000016.1:24198-30584 GCA_964425835.1 uncultured Methylococcaceae bacterium | reverse complement strand
TAATAATTGGCAAATTTTTAGTTAGGCTGAGTAGTTACCATATTTACTGCTATGTTGCGTTTTCAACTATCTTTTTTGGACAACATCGCTTTAAGCTCAATAATCAATCGTTCCGCTTTATTTGCCCTTTGTTCTTCTATATTTGCCCTTTGTTCTTCTATATTTGCCCTTTGTTCTTCTATATTTGCTCGTAAAGCTTCTTTATCTGCGCGATATTTTTCTTCTTTGGCCTGTTTTTTAGCTGATTGATAACTAGGTAAAACAAATGGTTGATATACAGGATCAAGAATAAGTTTTTCAATCTCAGGTCGCTGATATAAATCTTTGATTCTAAATTGAAACCCAGGTAACACTTTAGACTGGATAATATCACCCTCTACTCTTTTTATCGGCTGATAAACACCTTGTTCTAAATGATAAAATTCCATTCCATTACTGGTATCACTCTCTTTATCATAAAGAATAAAATATTCTTTCACACCTGCTTGTGCATATTCTTGTTTCTTTACAAAGGTATCTCGTAGCATTACTTTTTTATTAGAGTCTGATAAGGCTTCAATACAAAGATCAAATGTTCCATGATAAGTACGATCATCAAATGATAATTGAATAGGGTTAGTCTTATAAACCACCCCTAAATCAGGTTTTCTAATCGCTATTTTCTTAGGTAAATCTAATCGAAACCCCATTTCTAAATTAACCATCACACCATTGTGATGTGTATGAAAATAGAAACTTAATAATTGTGTTAGCCAATTATAAATTAAAATAGTTGCAAAATCTGACACAGGCTTTTCCTCTAAATAACCATCATTCCATTCATAATTTTCATCACTATTTTCATAATATTCTGCCCAATAAAGTTCCTCACTAATTTTAGTCGATGGGACAATTTTAGATTCATCGTTATAGTTACAAGTGTGTTCTAGCACAGAAGAATAACCAGGTTCTAATATACTCATAGGGTTACCTCTATTTAGATATTTATTTTAAAGTTTTTTAGGATTACCATTATTTTTAGCAATATTAGAAAGCCAATAAAAAATCGGCTATCCTAAATATGACCCTTTTAGGGGATTCTACTTGATACATGCTTGATATAGTATTAATTTAAATCAGTTCTAATAATTTAATACTTAAGAGATTACTCATCAAAATACCACTTTTGTTGTAACATGTGGCTTTAGAATACGATATAAATCTGGAGAAAATATGAAAAATAGTGATGTAATGTATTTTATTTACCCACTTTACCGAGGATGACATCTAATGGGTGTACAAGAAAATTTTGAACGAATGCCATTAAAAGATTTTACTGAAAAGGCCTATCTTGACTATTCCATGTATGTCATTTTAGATCGTGCATTACCTTATATTGGCGATGGTTTAAAACCTGTACAGCGGCGTATTATTTATGCAATGTCAGAACTTGGTTTAACGGCATTGGCAAAATATAAAAAATCAGCACGGACGGTGGGTGATGTGTTGGGAAAATATCATCCACATGGGGATTCTGCTTGTTATGAAGCGATGGTATTAATGGCACAATCTTTTTCTTACCGTTATCCATTAGTTGATGGACAAGGTAACTGGGGATCAAGTGATGATCCTAAATCATTTGCCGCGATGCGTTATACAGAATCACGTTTGACAGCTTATTCACAACTATTATTAGCCGAGTTAGGGCTAGGTACAGTGGATTGGGCAAATAATTTTGATGGAACATTAAAAGAGCCTAAGTTATTACCTGCTCGCCTACCTAATATATTGTTAAATGGAACAATGGGGATTGCGGTCGGTATGGCAACGGATATACCACCGCATAATTTACAAGAAGTGGCAGATGCTTGTATTAATTTATTAGATAAACCTGAGACCCCGATAGCGGTCTTATTAAAACATATTAAAGCCCCTGATTATCCGACAGAAGCTGAAATTATTACGCCGAATGAAGATATTTCTAAGCTTTATCACACAGGAACAGGCTCAATTAAAATGCGTGCCAAGTATTTGATTGAAGAACAAAATATAGTGATTACCGCATTACCACATCAAGTCTCAGGATCAAAATTAATTGAGCAGATTGCAGCCCAAATGCAGGCAAAAAAATTGCCGATGATTGAAGATGTTCGAGATGAATCTGACCATGAAAATCCCACGCGACTAGTGATTATTCCTCGTTCACGCCGCATAGATACAAATACCGTGATGTCACATTTGTTTGCAACCACGGATTTAGAAAAAAACTATCGTGTTAACATGAACATTATTGGTTTAAATGGTAAACCACAGGTTAAAAATTTACGCCAAATTTTAGTTGAATGGTTAGAATTTAGGACAAAAACGGTACGAAATCGCTTGCAATACCGTTTAGATAAAATCTTAGTTAAACTTCATTTATTAGCAGGCTTAATGTGTGCCTTTTTAAATATTGAGGAAGTAATTGCAATTATTCAAGAATATGATAATCCTAAAGCGGTATTAATTGAACGCTTTGATTTAACCGATAAGCAAGCTGAAGCTATTTTAGAACTAAAACTACGCCAACTTGCCAAACTTGAAGAAGTTAAAATGACAGCAGAACAACAAGCATTAGAAAAAGAACGTAAAAGTTTGGCTAGAACTTTAGCATCATCGCGCTTACTCAATCGTTTAATTAAAAAAGAAATTATGGGTGATGCTCAAAAATATGGTGATTTACGCCGTTCGCCGTTAGTTGAACGTCAATCATCTCAAGCCTTAGATCCCACAGCATTAATTTCTAATGAGCCGTTGACGATTATTTTATCTAAAAAAGGTTGGATACGTGCGGCTAAAGGACACGACATTGATGTTAAAACGTTAAATTATCGTTCAGGTGATGCTTATTTAGATGCTGTCAAAGGACGTAGCGCCCAAGCGGTTTATATTTTGGATTCGATGGGACGTATTTATAGCACTTCCACCCATGATTTACCGTCTGCTCGTAGTCAAGGCGAACCCTTAACGGGTCGCTTAAAACCCCCTGTGGGCGCATTATTTACTCAGTTGTTAAGCGGTCATCCTGATGATTGGTATTTATTAGCCAGTGATGCAGGTTATGGGTTTAGAGCGCAAATAAAAGAATTTCAGACTAAAAATAAAGCGGGAAAATCTTTGGTGAATTTACCCAAAAACGCACAATTATTAACGGCTATTAACATTGACGATGAAAACGCTTTACTGGCAGTGATTACTCTACAAGGGCGTTTATTAATTTTTCCTGTGAGTGAACTTCCCGCTTTAGCACGCGGTAAAGGCAATAAAATCATCCAAATTCCAGCCAAAGATTTAGCGGCTAAAGAAGATGCTGTTAAAGTGATGACTATTTTATCAATCGGTCAGCGACTTAAAATTTTCTCAGGAAAGCGGCATTTAACTTTAAAAGCGGCTGATATAGAAAGATATACTGCAACTCGCGCTAAGAGGGGGGCAATGCTACCTAGAGGGTTTCAGCGTGTTGATCGCGTAGAGGTTAATACAATTTAATGCGTCCTTCTACGACTAAAAACTTTTTTAAAACCGCCTGCTATTTTGAAGGCTCGCTAATTGTTATTGCAGTTATTATTGGTTGGTTGACAGAAATTAACCCTTTTTGGAATTTCTATTTTTCTGAGGAAGCGATTTTTTATGGCATCATCGGTACATTACCATTAATACTGTTATTTTTAATTTCAGAGCAGCTTCCCTTTAAATCATTTAAAAAAATAAAATATTTATTGGAAGATAGTTTGGCAAAAGATTTACATCACTATCATTGGACTGATTTATTCATATTGGCGGCTATTGCAGGAATTAGTGAAGAAATTTTATTTCGAGGGGCATTGCAACCTTGGTTAGAACAAAGTTTAGGATTAAATGAAGGTCTGATTGTTTCAAGTTTAATTTTTGGACTCGTTCATGCGGTTACGCCCTTATATGCCGTGCTTGCGACTCTCATTAGTCTTTATTTAGGACTTACATTAGATTATGGTGAAACACGTAATTTATTAACTCCCATTATTATTCATGCACTCTATGATTTTTTTGCATTTATTATTTTAATACGAAATTATCGTAAAAATAATTCACTTTAAAGCCTTAAGTTTATGACCGACAACAAACTCAACACCAATTTTACGCCAATATGGGTTATCGTTGGTGTGATGTGTTTTATCCAAAGTAGTTATATTTTGTTAGCACATCTTTTGCAACAACCATTACAACAAACACCGATGCTGGCAGAATCACGAGAAATTCTTAGAAGTATTTTTTACCTAATCGCCATTGTAACTTTTCCACTGACCAATTTAACACGGCATATTCAACTCCGTTTAAATCAAACCGTAGCTAGTGATACCTCCCTTGATAAACGTTATTTAGTGACCGTAATGGTCTCTCAAATTATGATCGCATCCATTGGATCATTAGGTTTTATCATCTTCATTTTGGGGGACGATTTTAATAGCCTTTATATTTTTAGTTTCTTGGCTTTTTTAGGCTTCTTTTTATATCGACCCAAAGAAGATGAATATCAAAATTTAAAAAATAATTATCATGGGTGATGAAGCGTGGATGCGTCATGCAATTAGATTAGCACAACGTGCTGAGGATGAAGGTGAAATTCCTGTCGGTGCGTTATTGGTTAAAGAAAATCAATTGATTGCAGAAGGCTGGAATAGCTCTATTTCTTACTGTGATCCGACAGCTCATGCTGAAATAATAGCGATTAGAAAAGCAGGTCAGGCACTGAATAATTACCGCCTAATAGACACAACGCTTTATGTGACTTTAGAACCCTGTGTTATGTGTATGGGGGCTATTTGTCATAGTCGTATTCAACGTTTAGTCTTCGGTGCTTATGATCCTAAACGGGGAGCAGTTTGTCATGCACTTAATCTTAGCGATGCAGCTTTTTTAAATCATACGGTGAATTGGAAAGGGGGCGTTTTGGAAATAGAAACATCCTGCTTATTAAGCGATTTTTTTCGTGCTAAACGTTTACTTAAGTCCCAAAAAAAACTTATAAACTAACACAAATACGGCTCATTTATTATGTCAGAACTTCAAAATCCTTTAGCTAATCGTTTTAGAGGTTATTTACCCGTCATTATTGATATAGAAACAGCGGGGTTTGATCCTAAAAAAAATCCATTATTAGAAATCGCCGCAGTGATTGTTGAACGTAATCACGAGAATAGCTTTGAAATTACAGAATCGCATTCTTCACATATTATTCCTTTTAAAAACTCAGAACTCGATCAGGCCGCGCTTAAATTTACAGGGATAGACCCTTATCACCCCTTTAGGTTTGCCTTAGAAGAAAAAGAAGTTTTAACTAAATTATTTACGCCAATAAGAGCGGCAGTAAAACGTAATCAATGTACGCGAGCTATTTTAGTTGGACATAATCCAGCGTTTGATATAGGTTTTTTAAATGCCGCAATTACCCGGACTAAAATTAAACGTAGCCCTTTTCATGCTTTTAGTTGTTTTGATACCGCAACCCTAGGTGGGTTAGTTTATCAACAAACTGTGCTGGCAAAAATCGCGAAAGCAGCAGGATTAGCTTGGGATGCCGAAAAAGCCCATTCAGCTCTTTATGATGCAGAGCAAACGGCAAAACTATTTTGTATGATGGTTAATCGCTGGGAAAAGTTACTCGCTTTAGAAAAAAAACAGGGTTTGTAAAAGCATAAAATGGCAATAAATTCTTTAGGATTTAATCCACAACAAAACTAGAAACAAGGTAAAATACAGGGTTTCACCCTAATATTGGGTTCAAAACAAAGACTTTTTATTTCTTATAATTCATTTATTTAATTGACAATGACCGAGCAAACTTTATTCCGTATGGAACCCGATCAAGACTACCGTGATGACAGCCTAGCTAAAGATGTCAAACTTTCTGAAAGAGAATTAGTCGAAGATACCGCACAACATTTTGAAGATTGTCATAATGACTATTTATTTGCTTGGAGTAATAGCGAAAACCTGGCTTTTCACTATGGCTATTGGGATTCAGATGAACCTTATAATCAACATGAAGCTTTGATGAATAAAAATCAATTGCTTTATGATAAAGCCAATATTAAACCAACTGATCGCGTTTGGGACGCTGGCTGTGGAATCGGTGGTAGCTCTATTTGGATGGCAAAAAAATATGGCAACCGTGCAACAGGGGTCACCATCAGCGGAATGCAAGTTGACTATGCAACCAAACAGGCTAAGAAAAAAGGCGTGGCGGATTTAGCGGACTTTGTGAAAACCAATTTTTGCGATACCCCATTTGAAGATGAGACCTTCGATGTCGTATGGGCGGCTGAAAGTGTTTGTCATACCCAATATAAAGGCGCGTTTTTAAAAGAGGCTTTTAGGGTATTAAAACC
>CAYROI010000016.1:15629-24098 GCA_964425835.1 uncultured Methylococcaceae bacterium | reverse complement strand
GTCATACCCAATATAAAGGCGCGTTTTTAAAAGAGGCTTTTAGGGTATTAAAACCAGGTGGGCAGATTGTTTATTGTGATGCGTTCATGATGCGACGTGAGTTTAACAAAGAACAATGGCAAACCATGATGGATTTTTTCAATGGCTGGGCTGTTCCTAATCTTTGCTACTGTGATGAATTTGAAGGCTTGCTGAAAGATAATGGTTTTGACGAAATTGAATTGCAATATATTCATGAGCAGACTATTCAATCAGCAGAATACATGTACAAAGTGGGTAAACGTTTATTACCTATACAAAAAATTAGCCAATGGTTAGGTTTGCGAACTAAAGCACAAACGGCCAATTATTATGCTGGTTTGGCACAATATGACATGTTTCGTGAGCGTTATGCAGAATATTGCGTGTTTACAGCCACTAAAAAATAACAACTCGCGACACAGCTACATTGCATACAGTTGTCCTAATGCTAATCCACCATCATTGGGCGGAATCTTTTGATGGGTATAAACACAAAAGCCTGATTGCGCTAATTTTTTTATACAACGCTCAGTCAACAATTTGTTTTGAAAACAGCCGCCTGTTAAGACAATCAAAGGTGGCTGAAATTTATTCGCTATTTGTAGAATAATTTTTGCTAGGGTATTATGAAATTTTGCTGCAATATCGGCTTTATGAAGTTGATTCAAATCAGTTAATAAGGCAATAAATAAATCTTGCCAATCAATAACAATCGGATTATTTCCTAAAAACTTAAAAGGATATTCATCTTGAGTTTTACTCGTTGCCGCTAATTGTTCCAGTAACATTGCTGCTTGTCCTTCAAACTGATTCAAATGACATAAGCCTAATAGACTCGATACGGCATCAAAAACTCTACCTACACTAGAGCTTTTGGAGGTATTTAATTGCTTATTTAAACCTTGTTGTAATAAGTTTAATTCTTGTCTTGAAAAAGCGGATAAAAATGTAAAATTTTGCACAAATAATTCATCCGCATAAATTTCATAAAGTAGCCCTAAAGCAGACCGCCTCGGTTCATTAGCGACTTTATCGCCACCGATTAAAGGAAATGTTCTAAAGTGGGCGATGCGTTGAAATTTATCTCGTGTTGCTAATAAACATTCCCCCCCCCATATTGTATAATCTAGTCCTAAGCCTGTCCCATCCCAAGCAAACCCTAAAACGGATTCTTGCAAATCATGTTCTGCCATACAAGATAAAATATGGGCATAATGATGTTGTAGGGCTTGTTTTTTCTGAGAAAGCTGTTGAGCAGTTCGTGTACTATAATAATCAGGATGTAAATCGTGGTTAACAATAGCAGGTTTAAGCGAATAAAACGTACATAAATCTGTCAAAGTTTGTTGAAATAACTGCTGTGAAGCAACAGAATTTAAATCACCAAGATGTTGACTTAAAATAAGCTGCTTACCTAAACTTATAGCGACTGTATTTTTCAAATAGCCTCCTACCGCAATGGCTTGATCCATTGGTTGAGAAAGGGTAATAGGAAAAGGGGTATAACCGCGCGCACGACGTAAAACCATGGGCTGATTGTTAATAATCCGAACAATTGAATCATCTAAGGGTCTCACAATCTCTCGATCATGGCTTAGAAAATAATCCGCAATAGTCCCTAATACGACCAATGCTTGTTCATTATCAATACACATGGGTTCATTAGTCCGATTACCACTGGTAACAATTAAAGGACGGTTAAAATCATGCGCTAATAAATAATGTAAGGGCGAAGCGGGTAACATCATACCTAATAAATGGCTATCTCCTGCAACCGATTTAGGAAGCGTACAGGACTTTAATCGCCTTAATAAAACAATAGGATTTTGATGTGATTTTAGCGCGTGCTGTTCCGCAGCATCTACGCTACAAAGTAACTGGGCTTGAACGAGTGTTTCAACTAATAGGGCAAAAGGTTTATGAGGGCGTTGTTTTTTCAGTCGTAATCGCTCTACCGCTTCGTTATTCGTCGCATCAACCATTAACTGAAAACCTCCGACACCTTTCACCGCAATAATTTTACCTTGTTTTAAATAATTAATTGCCATTCGTAGGCTGGGTAATACGCCGCCTATCTGAGTTAATTGAGGACCACAATCAGGACACGCAATGGTTTGTGAATGAAAGCGTCTGTTTTCAGGGTCTTTATATTCCGTTTCACAGCGAAAACAAGCGATAAACCTTGCCATACTGGTACGAATACGATCATAAGGTTGTTGTTTTATAATGCTATAGCGAGGACCACAATAACAACAACTGGTAAAAGCATAACCATAAAAACGGCTCTGCGGATTTAATATATCTTTAATACATTCAGAACACGGGCTTATATCAGGCAACACAAAAGCCGATTCTTCAGCAAATATTGCACTGGGTTTTATTTGGAAATCTTTAAAATAAGCGCGTGACTGCACTTGAACAGATAACGAATGTATTTCTGCAAAAGGAGGTAATTGATTTTGTAATACCTTTAAAAAAACACCTTGCTGAAGGTCATTACCTTCAATAACCAGCGTAATTCCTTTACTTGTATTAGCAATCCAGCCATTTTGTTGATATTTCTTTGCTAGGTGATAAACAAAGGGGCGAAAACCTAATCCTTGTAACAAGCCCTCAAGTTTAATTAATCGTTGTTTTTTTATAATACCTTGATGGTTCTTTTGGTCATTGTTTACTGCCACGGCAATTATTCTTTGGTTTTCAATTTAATAACTCTGCTCAAAAGTAGGAAACAATGATTTTTTAACCGCGTGACGATAATGTTTCATTGCATTTTCAATACTCTCAGCACCTTCCATGAAATTTTGAGTAAAACGCGGACGCTTGCCTTCGCCTAATCCCAGCATGTCATATAGCACTAAAATTTGACCATCACAATCAACACCCGCCCCAATCCCAATAACTGGAATTTTTAATGCTTCTGTGATGTTTTTCGCTAACGCAGAAGGGACGCATTCTAAAATTAATAAGCCTACACCAGCCTGTTCTATTTTTTGAACATCCTCAAAAATTTTATCTGCTTCCTGTTGACTTCTTCCTTTAACCTTATAAGCACCTAACTGGTTAATTGACTGGGGTAATAATCCTAAATGCCCACAAACAGGAATCCCTTGATCTACCAGAAATTCAATTATTTCTATTCGCGTCCCTTCAAGCTTTACCATCTGCACATTGCCTTGCTGCATCAATTTTGCCGCATTTTCCATCGCGATATTTTTAGAATAATAGCTAGAAAAAGGGAGATCTGCCATGACAAAAGCCTGTTTCCGACCTCGTATGACACAACGACTATGGTAAATAATTTCATCAAGGGTTACAGAGAGTGTGGAATTTTGCCCCTGAATAACCATACCTAAGGAATCACCAATTAAAATGACTTCAATCCCGACTTTATCAATTAAAGCACTAAAACTGGCATCATAAGCAGTTAAGCAACTAATCTTTTCACCCGCCTGTTTTAGCGCGATTAAATCAATAAGGCTTAAAATTTTGTTCGCGTGTTGTCCATAATTCATAGTTTTTCCAACCCATCCCCAGGACACAACGCGACTAAATCTTTCACAAATCCAAAAAAAGGAATCTCTAAATCTGAGGCTATTTCTTGTAATGGATATAAAACAAAAGCGCGTTGACTAATACCCACGTGAGGAACGACTAAATCAGGTAAACTAATTTGTTGTTGACCATAGAGCAATAAATCTAAATCTAATGTCCTAGCCCCCCAACGTTCTGCTCTAACCCGCCCATGATTATTTTCTATTGTTTGTAAATGATGCAATAAGTCAAGCGGCGATAGCAGCGTCGAAATAGCCATAACCGCATTAACATAATTCGGTTGATCGGACGGTCCCATCGGTAAACTTGAGTAGAGGCTGGAAAATGCAATTTCAGATATTTTTTCTGAAGTTCTAATAACATTTCTAGCACTATTTATTTGTGCAATGGGATTGCTTAAATTGCTACCTAACCCAATGTAGGTAATGACAGGGTTTTCCATGATAAGTTTGCGTTAGTTTTTAGATGATCGGCGGCGATACTTTCTCACCCCTTTATTAACCGCTAATAACATTTTATCTTGTTGTTTTTGCTCAACTTCTTGAAATAATGTCCACCATTGGGCTAATTCACTATTTGCCCCGCCTGTTTCTGCACGTAACACTAAAAAGTCGTAGGCGGCTCTAAAACGGGGGTGATTAAGTAGACGATAGACCTTTGATCGCGTGCGTTGTTCAAAACGAACCTGTAACATCCAGACTTCTCGCATTGATTGGGTCACCCGTTTTGGAATAGACGTACTTTTAATTTGTAATTTTAAGACTTCATGCGCGGCATGTTGCAATGCAAAATACGCATTTTCTCCTTCACCCAATTTTTTTTCAACTTTGATTTGTACGGCTTCCCATAAAAAAGCCGACAGTAAAAAATAAGGCGTAATACTTTTACCTAAAGCGACGCGTTTATCAGAATTTTCTAAGGCTTTAATTAAAAAGACACGTGGAAAATCGTGACTCTCATTGGCTAATATTTGTTCTGTTTGTGGAAATAAAATGGCAAATAAACCATAGTGGCGTAACATTTCAAATGATTGAAGCGCGTAACCCGATAAAAATAATTTTAGGGTTTCATCATAAAGCCGTGCATTGGGAATCCCTAACAACAAGGGCGCAAGTTCATGAAGAGGGCGTTCACAATCGACATGAAGGCTAAATCCTAATTTAACCGCAAAACGTATTGCACGAAGCATTCTGACAGGGTCTTCTCGATAACGTACTTCAGGATCGCCAATTAATCTTAATACTCCTTCTTGGTGATCTTTGATGCCATTAACATAATCAATAACTGAAAAATCACGTACGGCATAATATAACGCATTGACCGTAAAATCTCTGCGCCAAACATCTTCTTCCAATGTTCCATAGAGATTATCCCGTAAAAGTCGTCCATCTTCGTGTGTTTTTTGATGTTCACAACACTCATTACTCGCTCCCCGAAACGTTGCAACTTCAATAATTTCCCGTCCAAAATAAACATGGGCTAGTCGAAAGCGTTTTCCAATCAGGCGACAATTACGAAAAACTTGCTTAACTTGCTCAGGGCTTGCATTTGTTGCCACATCAAAATCTTTAGGCTCTCGACCTAATAATAAATCTCGAACACAGCCCCCCACCAAATAAGCATCAAAACCCGATTTTTCCAAACGATATAAAACTTTAAGTGCATTTTCATTGATTTGAGCGCGTGAAATAGAATGCTCTGAACGTGAGTAAATAGCTGGCTGTAAAGCAGTTTTAGTGTTCGCAATCTGGGTATCGCTGTTTTTAGATGAATTTAAAATGACCATATTCCCTGTTATTTTTCTAATTTCTATCATCATATCATCTTGATAGATTGAAGCCCAAACAACATCTTGCTTTTATATCCTTTTAGAATAGCGTAAAATCACCCATTGAAGCTGTAAGGGTGATAACTATATCCTTATATTAATGCCTAGCCACACGCTTTATAAAAACTTATAAAAGTGTAACGATTGGAGAAATTCATGTTCAAAAAGATTCTTAACACCTTTATTGACACCCCCGTTTTAACCAGTATTTTCATTATAGATTTGGCGATATTATTACTACACAAGCCTCCGTTTCTATTTTCATTAGTTATGCTAGGCGGATTAGCGGCTATGTGTATGTATTATGGACAAAAATTAGCTTTATTTAAAATATAAAATTGAAAACAGCTAACAAACAAGTGTCAAAATCCACGCTGACACCCCTCGTTGGCGTGGGATTTTTTCGTCGTCTTGTGGCGATGGTCTATGACGTTTTCCTTCTCTTGGCTATTTTATTTCTAGCCGCCGCTATTTTGTTGCTTTTCAATGAAGGCGAAGCCATAACCACTAAAACAATTATTATCCCTTACTATTTATTAGTAAGTTTTGGCTTTTATAGTTGGTTTTGGATGCATAATGGACAAACAGCAGGGCTTAAAACTTGGAAAATTCGTCTTAAAACGACAAATGGTCAAGCCTTAACTTGGAAACATGCTTTCATACGATTTTTAGCCGCCATTTTATCTTGGGCTTTATTAGGCTTTGGATTTTTATGGGTTTTAGTAGATAAAAATAATTACGCATTACACGATTATTTATCAAAAACAGTCTTAGTTTTTGATGACCTGTAATAAAATTACAGTGTAGGAAATCCATTTTTGCTAACAAGACCACAGTTTTACTTAAAAACTTGAAAACAAAAAATATATCTTTGTTAACTATGTAAAACTATGAGTAATTTTGTAAGTTAAAGCTTAAACAATTAAAAAAATAAAGCTAACATCAAGAACTTATTTCGACAGATTAGCTTTAAATTTAGGAGCAATATGATGTCAAATAGATCTTTATTATTTTTATGTAGTTTAATTTTAAGTCTTTCGTTTCCCGTTCACAGCGCTGATTATTATCTCTCTACCTCAAGAGGAAAAGATACGAATGCGGGGACAAAAAAAGCCCCTTGGAAAACAATTACCCGTATCAATAAGCAAGTTTTTGCCAGTGGTGATAAAATTTTATTTAGGCGCGGTGAAATTTTTCGCGGTGAAATTAAATCTTATAAAGTTCAACCTGGTTTAAGTTTTGGTGCGTATGGTGATGGTGAAAATCCTGTTATCTCTGGCAGTCTCCCTATTACTAAATGGAAACCTACAAAAAATAAAGCATTACCCCCTAATGTTTATGAAGCCGATGTTTCCAAACTTATTACCGTAGATGCAAAGGGCAATGAAAACACCCTTGAACATCTTTTTGTTGATGGTCGATTAATGACGATTGCGCGCTATCCTAATGTTAATAGTCCTGCGGAAAGCAATTGGTTAAAAGTCGCTAAAGCAGCGGGAAAAGATAGTTTCACAGACCCCGCGCTCGCCGATTATTCAAAACCTGATGGATATTGGAAAGATGCTCGTCTACGGATAAGAACGTATAGCTGGTATTACCGTGTTTTTAAAATAACAAATTATAATGCGACCAAAGGAAAAATTACCGCGAAAGGTTTAGGTAATCAATTGCCTGAATGGGGGTATTTTTTGGATGATAAATTGGAAGAATTAGATCGTCCTGGTGAGTGGTACTATGATGCGACAACCAAAAAGGTTTATCTGTATCCGCTTGCCAATAAAGATCCTAATACACAATTGATAGAGGCAACAACCTATGGCATTGGCTTAACCATTTCTCAACAAGAAAATAACACCATTATTGAGGATTTAACGTTTCGTCATTTTACTTCAATCGGCGTGAGTCTTGCTAGTTCAGATAGTGTTCTCCTGCGTAATTGTCATTTTGAATACAATAATAAAGGTATTTCTGTTTGGCAGATGACCAATTCTTTAATTACAGGGAATACCCTTGATAATCAGTTTAGTATTGGGGTTATTTTTAATGGCGATAAAAATCTTGATATGAAACAGTCAACGATTGTTGAAAAAAATACCATTAATAATACTGGCATGTTTCCTGTCTATTGTAAGCGTTATGAAGGCACATGTTATGGTATTGGGATGAATGTTTTTGGGAAAGGACAATATCTTCGTCAAAATACGATTAATAAAACGGGATGGACAGGGATTTATTTAAAAGCAGGCGGACATCATTTAGTGGAACATAATGTGGTTAAAAATGCACTTTCCCTTATTAATGATGGCGGGGCAATTAGTATTGGTTCAGATGCAAATACGATTCGAGGAAATTTTTTAGTGGAAAGTATTGGTAATGTGGGAAAATCTAATGGCTGTATGAATCTTAATAAAACTCCTTGCGCGCATCATCCAAGCTATGGAATGGGGATTGGTTCAGATAGTACGTTTAAAAGAAATCTAATTGAAAACAATACCATTGCAAATAATCCCGATATTGGGATTCGTTTGAATGCTTTTACAGATAGTGTTGTGCGTAATAATACCCTCTATAACAATGATCCTCAGATGCGGGTTGAAAATACGACAGGTATCTCAAGAGGCAATATTTTTACTAACAACATTTTTTATTCCTTAGCACCATCGCAACTAGGGTTAGTATTAACTGGTGCGGTTGAACATGGAACTTTTGATAATAAATTTTTCTGTAATCCTTATCAAGATATTACTTTTGAAAGAAAAAATAGCCGTTATTCCTTAGCAGATTGGCGGGCAGCATTTCCTACGTATGAAAGAAATGCAACGGTTTGTAATGTGAGTCTTAATGAATACAAGGTCACCAATGCCAGTGGCATTAACTTATTAACCAAGACTAATTTTCAAATGGCATTGCAACCTTCAAAATCGACAGCGGTGCTAACCAATCGTTTTAATTTACAAAAAGATCAAAAATATCGTTTAAGATTTAATGCCTTAGGTAATGCAGGAGGTTCAGTGAAAGTGAGAGTTAATCATGCGCCTTCTGGAGAAACATGGGATGTCTTAAAA
>CAYROI010000016.1:0-15529 GCA_964425835.1 uncultured Methylococcaceae bacterium | reverse complement strand
AGTGAAAGTGAGAGTTAATCATGCGCCTTCTGGAGAAACATGGGATGTCTTAAAAGAATCTACTTTCCCTTATAATTCAACAAACCAAGCAAATGAACTGGTTTTTTCAGTCCCTTATGATACGGATGTCGCTTTATTGAATTTTTCAAGCACCAAAAAAGATGCTAATGGCGCAGATAGTTTATCGTTGGGTAACATTGTTGTTGAAAAAGTGGCGGCGGTTTTAAATGATGCCAGTCGTCAATCGGTTTTATTTACTAATACGACAGAAGCGGAAAAAACAATTAATTTAGCAGACACCATTTATCGAGATATAGAAGGGAAAGAAGTTTCAAACAGTCTCACTTTACCCCCTTTTTCTTCTAAAATATTAACTTATGTTTCGGGTAAAACGCCCCCTACTTTAGGCAATCTAACTGCCCCTGTATTAAGATTAAGCCTTAATGCAAAAACAGTTAGTGTCGATTGGGATGAGGATAAGGAAGCAGAAGGCTATCGTTTATATTACGCGCCTAAACCTTATCAGGGAGAACAGAGTATTAAATTCTTGGAAATGAAGAATAAAAAACAATTTTCTATTGAATTGCCTTCAGGCTCTGCTTTTTATGTTGCGGTAAAATCCTATAATAAATTAGGTGAAAGTAATTATTCTAATATTGAGTCGTTTATCATTCCATAAACCAGAAACGACTTGGAATAGGCATTATTCCTATTCTACATAGCAATTAAGTTTTACCCTGTGTAAATAAAAAAATGGCAAAACAATGAACTTTTCATTCTCTAAAACTAAACCTAAATCAGCGCAATCCCGTTTGTTTTCAGGAAAAAAGTTAGCGCAACCCTTTTATTCTCGATTATTTCGGGCATTAACTGGCTTAGTTTTAATCTCTATTGTTAGCTTTTCCATCTACTCAATTTTATATACACTCACAGAAAATAGAAAACAAACCCTACAATCTATTGAAGAGGAGCTAAAATTTGTCTTAGAGATGACCCATGACCGCATGGATTTTTTTATTAATGCGCGCAAAAGTTATTTACTGCAGCTAGGTCGTGATACTGAGTTAGTTAAAATCACCCAAGAACTGTTAGCTTTACCTCAGCATGATGCAGACACCTTAAAAAATTCCATTCCGTTGCAAAAAGCACGAGATTATTTTGCCAAACGTCAAAGTGAACAAGAAAACATCGGTTTTTTTATTATTTCACCTGACAATATTAGTTTAGGTTCTCGCCGTGATACCAATTTAGGAACGCCCAATTTTATTGGTCTGCGTAAGCCAGAATTAATGCAGCGGGTTTTTCAAGGTCAAGCGGTTTTTGTTCCCCCGCTTAAATCCGATGTTCCGCTTGAAGATCAGGATACAGAACGTCCTAAAACTTTATTTTTTGCTGCCCCAATACAAACACGTGATAACAAAGTCATTGCCATTTTAACCCTGCGTTTATTACCTGAAGAGGCACTTTCTGAGATTATTCAGCAAGGACGGATTGGGAAAACGGGGGAAAGTTATTTAGTGGATGAATTTGGGAGTATGTTTACCACCAGTCGCTTTAGAACCCAATTGATAAAACTTGGGTTATTAGATGCCAATTCTCCCTCAACTCAAATACCACTGCGTGATCCTGGTGGCAATCTACTTGAAGGTTATCGTCCCAAAGTTCCGTTAAAAGAATGTCCTTTTACTTTGATGGCAGAAGATATAAGGCGTTTAAATCAATCTTCTACCCAGAGTAATCTTAATGATACACGCAATAAAATTATAATTAATACCGAAGGTTATCGAGATTATCGTGGTGTTGTTGTTTTCGGTGCATGGATGTGGAATAAAGCTTTAGAAATAGGATTTGCAACCGAAATTGATAAAGAAGAAGCGATGGTGCATTTTAATCATTTGCAACGTATCTTTCTACTCACTACAATCATCACCCTGCTTTCAACGGCATTTGCAATTTGGTTAGTTGTCATCTTAGGTCGCAAAGCAAGAAAAGCACATATTGATGTGCGCGCTAAAATTCTTTTAGAAAAAGAGGTTACAGAACGAACACGAGAACTTAAGAAATTAACCGTTGCCATAGAACAAAGTCCCAGTAGCATTGCTATTACCGATTTAAATGCCAATATAGAATATGTTAATCCTCGTTTTACCGAAGTGACAGGTTATAGCTCAGAAGAAGTCATTGGGAAAAACCCCCGTGTATTAAAATCAGATCTTACCCCAAAAGAAACTTTTGAAGATTTATGGCAAACCATAACCAAAGGAGAAGTTTGGCATGGTGAATTTATTAATCGCCGTAAAAATGGGGAAACCTATTGGGAGCGAACCGTTATTGCACCTATCCGTAATGAAAAAGGGATTATTGACCATTATGTTGCGGTTAAAGAAGATATTACCAAATTCAAAGAAGCGGAAGAAAAAAGTACCCGTTTAGGACGTGTATTGGAAGAATCTTGGAATGAGATTTACATGTTCGACCCTGATACATTGATGTTATTACAAGTCAATAAAGGAGCGCGTCATAACTTACAATATTCAATGGAAGAATTGAAAAAAATGACGACGGTGGATATTAAACCTGATTATAGTCCTGAGTATTTTAAAAACCTCATCCAGCCTTTACGTGAAGGAAAACTTCCTTTTGTACTATTTCAAACCCGTCATCAACGTAAAGATGGAACAATTTATCCTATTGAAGTACGCTTACAATTAGTGAAAACAGAAAATACCGCTATATTTGTTGGCATTATTCAAGATATTACCGAAAGAAATAAAGCCGAAGACTTATTAAAGAAAGCTAAAGAAGATGCAGAACATGCTAGTTTAGCGAAAAGTCAGTTTGTGGCGAATATGAGTCATGAACTCCGTACCCCGCTAAATGCTATTTTAGGTTTTTCTCAAATCATGGCTAACAGTGATAATTTAACCCCCAAGCAACAAGAAAATATAAAAATCATCAACCGTAGCGGCGATCATCTATTAAGTCTCATAGATGATGTGCTTAATATTTCTAAAATTGAAGCAGGTAAAATAGAACTTCAAAAAGTAGATTTTGATTTATTGAAATTATTAGATGAATTAGGTCCCTTATTTCAAGATAAATTGCTTAAAAAGAACTTAACCCTTGATTTTGAATATAACGGAAACATTCCCAAACGTATTCATGCAGATAAAACTAAAATACGCCAAATTTTAGTTAATTTAATTAATAATGCAATCAAATTTACAACTAAAGGGGGGATCATTCTGCGCCTTTGGCTGCCTCAAACCTTTAAAAGTAATTTAATGTTAGCTTTTGAAATTGAAGACACAGGCTGTGGAATCGCAAAAAATGATTTAGATAATGTTTTTCATACCTTTGTCCAAACCAGTAGTGGTCTAAAATCAGAGGAGGGTGCGGGGTTAGGTTTGGCAATTAGTCGTCAATTTATCCAACTAATGGGCGGTGATATTCATGTTGAAAGTATCCTAGATAAAGGCTCTACCTTCAAATTTAATATTGTCGTTAATCAGCCAAAAACAACCACCGAAGAACCTAAAAAACCTAAAATTATTTCTTTAGAACATGATGATGAACAACATAAAATTTTAGTAGTTGATGATGATCCCTTAAATCGGTTAATACTGGTTGAATTATTAACCCCCTTTGGATTTGAAATCAAAGAAGCTGAAAATGGTCAAATTGCCTTAGACCTCTGTCAACAATGGAAGCCACATCTAATCTTTATGGATATGAGGATGCCTGTTATGGATGGTTTTGAGGCTAGTAGAGCCATTAAAAAAATTTTGGATCATATCATTATTATTGCAATAACTGCTTCTGTTTTTGAGGATAAAAAAGAACAAATTTTTGAAGCAGGCTGTGATGAATTTATCAGTAAACCTTTTTACCACACCAATATTTTTGAAATTATCCAACGTTATTTGGATGTTAAATATATTCGTGAAGAGCCAAAAAAGGAATCAGACGATTATGAACTGACTAAAGAATCATTAATTTCTTTATCAGATGATTTACAAAGTGAATTAAAACAAGCGATTGAAACCGTGGATATAGATAAAGTTGAGAAATTATTAAAACAAGTTTATGCTGAAGATGCGCAACTTGCTGATGCCCTTAAAAAACAGATTGATAATTTTGAATATGACGAACTATTAAAATTATTTAGTGATTAAATTAAGAGAAATTAAAATGCCAAAAGAAAAAGAAAATTTTGAATATTTTAAAGGAGCTTTTAATTCTTCTATTATTGGCATGGGTATTATTTCTTTAAATGAAGCATTTTTACGCGTTAATCAAAGTTTAATCAGAATTTTAGGTTATGACGAAAACGAACTACAATTAAAAAAGTTTTCGGATATTATTGAGCGCGATGATTTACAAAAAAATGCAGATTTATTGGCGCAGATGAGACAAGGTAAAATACCGCATTATCAAATTGAAACCCGTTGCCACCACAAAGAAGGACATATTATTTGGGTTATTCTGAGTGTTTCATTGGTGAAAGATTCTCAGCATCAGCCCCTACATTTTGTTCTTCAAATACAAGATATTAGTGAACGTAAAAAAACCCAGATTGCCCTGAAAGAAAGTGAAAAGCGTTTTGAACTGGCAATGTCGGTTGCCAATGATGGTATTTGGGATTGGAATTTAGTTAATAATAGCATGCTTTTTGATGCCCGCTATTACAGCATGCTAGGTTATGAAGTTAATGAATTTCCACCCACCATTGAACAATGGCAACACCGTGTTCATCCAGAAGACTTATCTCGAATTAAAGCCTGTATGGCACAATATATTGCAGGTGAAATTGCCTGTTACGATGTGGAACTGCGCTTTTTATGTAAAAATGATGATTATTTATGGGTACGTTCTCGGGGGAAAATTGTTGAACGCGACGCGCAAGGGATGCCTATGCGTATTATTGGTACCTATGCCGACATAAGTGAACGCCGAGAAGCAACGCAAAAACTCTATCAAAGCGAGATGTTAAAGAAAAATATCTTAGAAAATATACCTGATTTAATGTGGTTAAAAGATATCAATGGTATTTATTTAGCGTGTAACCCGATGATGGAAAGATTTTTGGGGGTGAAGGCTGAGGATATTATTGGTAAAAGTGATTTTGATTTTTTTAAGCCTAAGGAAGCAAAATTAATTCTTGAGCAAGACCAAGAACCAATTAAATTAGACCGACCTGTGACACGTGAGGTTTGGTTGTCTTTTAAAGGTGAAAATAAAAAAATACTCTATGCAATGACTCATACAGCCGTTAAAGCGGATGATGGCTCACTGATTGGGGTTTTGGGCACAACCCATGATATTACGAAACGGAAGGAAAATGAAGAGGAACTGATTAATGCCCAACTAAAGGCTGAAACGGCTAACCGCGCAAAATCTGAATTTTTAGCTAACATGAGCCATGAAATCCGCACGCCTATGAATGCAATTTTAGGGTTTACCGAAATTCTACAACGGTTAGAAACCGATCCTAAAAAAAATCATTATATTGAAACCATACACACATCAGGTACCGCTTTATTACATCTTATTAATGATATTCTTGATCTTTCACGGATTGAATCTGGAAAAATGGAATTACAAAATAATGCTATTTCTATTCAGACGCTTACGACAGAATTAGATAGCCTTTTTTCTCAAAAAGTCTATGACAAAGGCTTGTCATTCGAATGTATTATTGATGAAAATATGCCTGATGTTATCATTATTGACGAGTCACGGCTACGGCAAGTGCTAATTAATCTTATTGGTAATGCGGTTAAATTTACTCACCAAGGGTTTATTAAATTAGCCATAAAAAGTCAATTAGGTAGTGATGCCTCCTCTAATCGAATTAATTTAATATTCACTGTTTCTGATAGTGGTATCGGCATTCCAAAAGAACAACAGCAAACTATCTTTTCCTCTTTCGCACAGGTAAAAGGACAAAAAGAAACCCTCTATGGGGGAACAGGACTTGGGCTAACGATCACCTTAAAAATCATACAAATGATGAAAGGAACAATTAGTGTTGAAGGTGATGTGGGTGTGGGAACTTCCTTTAATATTTTTCTCCCTAATATTGAAATTGGCTCTGAAGCAACAGATTCTGGCTTAGATAACCTGATTGATGCCGAGACTATTACTTTTAGCCCTGCCAATATTCTGATTGTTGATGATGTCGATTATAACCGAGAAATTTTAGCAACCTATCTTGCAGACTGGGAATTTACCTTACATTTTGCCGAAAATGGTGATCTAGCTTTTAAAAAAGCCTTAGAAATCCGCCCAGATCTTATTCTTCTTGATATGAAAATGCCTGTGATGGATGGATATGAAGCTGCGACAAAATTAAAAGGGCTTGAAGAAACAGAAGATATTCCTATTATCGCCGTTACTGCATTTGCACTAAATCAAGATGAAGAAATTATTAGTCAAATTTGTGATAGTTATTTACGGAAACCTGTTCAACGCAATGAATTGGTAAAAGAACTAATGAAGTTTTTAGACAACGCGCAATGTCAAGAAAATAAATTAGATACTTCGGAGTCTCAAGAGGACGCGGTCGATTTAAAAATAGTTATTGCTTCTTTACCTGATGCGTTAAAGTTTGAATTAAAACAAGCGATTGAACATATTGATATTGAAAAGATAGAACAGTTGCAACAACAAGTTTATCAACATAATAGCCAACTTGCAGAAACGATTCAGCAACATATTGACGACTTTCAATATGAAAACTTATTAAACTTATTTGGATAACGCCCCCATGAGCCGTAATAAAGCCAATATATTAATCGTAGATGATTTACCCCAAAATCTAAAACTACTCTCCGAATTAATGAAAGGACATAATTATTATGTGCGTCCTGCCACCAGTGGAAAATTAGCCTTATTGGCAGCCCAAGCCATTCCACCTGATTTAATCTTATTAGATATAAATATGCCTGTGATGGATGGTTTTGAAACTTGTGAAAAATTAAAAAGCCTTGAAAAAACTAAAAATATTCCCATTATTTTCTTATCAGCTAATACAGAACCTGATGCGATTGTGCGCGGTTTTGAATTAGGGGCAGTTGATTATATTACCAAACCCTTTAATGCCACCGAGGTTCTTATCCGCGTTAAAACCCATCTAGATCTTAAATTTAGTAAAGAAACTATCGTAAAGCAAAGCCACGCCCAACAAGAATTGCTTCATGTTTTATGCCACGACTTAATGAATTCAGTCGGGGCAGCACAAGCAATGATGGACATAAAAAAAATGGATGAAGGGTTTTCAGAGGAAGATGAAATGATGTCCTTAGCGATCAATAATGCGGTCGATGTGATTGGGATTGTCCATCAATTACGAAAAATTGATGAAAATAAAATGCAAATATCCTTGACCTTATGTAATTTAAAGGAATTAATTTCTGAAACCTTAATTATTCTGCAAGCAAAAATTCAACAGAAAAATATCGAAATTATTGTAGACATTAACGATGAAGAAGTGGTTTTAGTTGAAAGTGTTTCTTTTGTTAATTCTATTATGAATAATTTATTAACCAATGCCATTAAATTTTCTTATCCCGATTCAAAAATAATTATTTCAGCGAAAAAAATAGAGGATGTTGTTCATTTATCCGTTAAAGATTTTGGGATAGGAATGCCAGAAAGTTTACAAGCTGATGTTTTTGAAGTTGAAAAAACCACAACACGAGAAGGGACAAGTGGAGAACTCGGCACAGGATTTGGGATGCCTTTAGTTAAAAAATTTATTGAAGCCTATGGAGGTAGCATTGAAATTGCTTCTCAAGAAGAAACAACGGAAAATAAAGACCATGGGACTGAAATAAAATTAGAATTAAAAACAACGCTACCTGAAGATTAATCGCGTAACAACCCTTAAAATAAAAAATGACAGCAAGAACTAAAATGCCACAACCTGCTAATTTAGAAGCAGGAAAAACTTATTCATGGTGCGCCTGTGGGCTTAGCCAAACCATGCCTTTATGTGATGGTTCACACAAAGAATCTAATAAAAAACCCGTGACCTTTATTGCCGAAGAAACGAAAACGGCTTACCTGTGTGCCTGTTCAAATTCTGAAATCCCACCTATTTGCGATGGCAGTCATTGTCACGCTGACTTTTAAAGGAAATAAACAATGGCCATTGAAATTGAACATAAATTTTTGTTAGCCAATGATGATTGGCGAAAACAAGTGAGCCATAGCCACACTTATAAACAAGGCTATTTAAACTCAGATAAAAATAGTTCGGTGAGAGTACGTATCGCTGATGATAAAGCGTGGCTGAATATAAAAAGTGCAACAATAGGCACACATCGGCAAGAATACGAATATCTCATTCCTATAGACGATGCGAATGAAATAATTAATACCCTATGCCACAAACCATTAATAGAAAAAACCCGTCATTTTGTCAGTATTGAACCACATTTGTGGGAAATAGATGAGTTTGCAGGAGAAAATGCGGGCTTAATTGTGGCTGAAATTGAATTATCTGCCATTGGTGAAAAATTTATAAAACCTTCATGGTTAGGACAGGAAGTTACAAACGATGTGCGTTACTACAATAATAACCTCAGTAAGCATCCCTTTTCACGCTGGAAATAAACTTAAACATATTGTCCTGCACACCAACCTGAAGACCATGCCCATTGAAAATTATACCCGCCTAACCAACCTGTAACATCTAACACTTCCCCGATAAAAAATAATCCTGCAACGTCATGACTTTGAAAAGTTTTTGATGATAAATTGTCACAGTCTACCCCACCTAAAGTAACTTCTGCCGTTCGATAACCTTCTGTACCATTAGGTTTTATTTGCCATTGATGTAATCGTTGACTTAAGAGATGAATTTTTTTATCCGATAAATCAACTAACGGTGTTTCTAATAATACCCTTGTCAACAGCGTTGTCGATAAACGCTTAGGTAAATAACGGCTTAGAAAGGTTTTAACATAAGTCTGATTATTTTGTTGACGTTCTTGGGTTAATAAACTCGTCAAATCTAGCTCAGGTAATAAATTGATAGAAATCAACTCACCTGCTCGCCAATAAGAGGATAACTGTAACATAGCAGGTCCACTTAAACCGCGATGGGTAAATAAAAGCGCGTCCTTAAAGCTTTGTTCATCATGCGTTGCGATACAAGGCACGGCAATGCCTGATAAAGCCGAAAACTTCGCCTTATCATCGGCGTGCAAAGTAAAGGGAACTAAAGCGGCACGTGTTGGCTGTCTTTTTAGTCCAAATTGTTCTGCAATTTGATAGCCAAAAGGCGTTGCACCTATGGTAGGAATAGACAAGCCCCCTGTTGCAATAACCAAAGATTGACAAGTAAAAACTTGCGTTGCCGTTGTAATGATAAATTGTTGCGAAGGCGTGCGGTTAATAGTTTTAATCGGCGTATTTAATTGAAAATTAACTTGGGAAAATTTCGCTTCTACTAATAACATAGCAACAATATCTTTGGCACTTTCATTACAAAATAACTGTCCTTGTTCGCGCTCATGAAAAGCCACTTGATGTTTATCAATTAAAGCTAAAAAATCCCATTGCGTATAACGACTTAATGCAGATTTACAAAAATGTGGATTAGAAGAAAGATAGTTTTCAGCTTCAATATGGTAATTGGTAAAATTACACCGCCCTCCCCCTGACATTAAAATTTTTTTACCCATTTTATTCGCATGATCTAAAACGAGGACGTTACGCCCACGTTTTCCCGCTTCTATGGCACACATTAGACCAGATGCACCAGCACCAATAATAATTACGTCGAATTCAATCATGATAAATAATTTGAATGATACTGATTAAGATATGAGATACATCACATTAAATACCCCGCCAGAATAACATGAGTTTAGTAAGATGATAAAAAGGATTTATTTTTTCATAATACATAATGAGCAACGTTTAAAGATAAATTTTCTTATGATTAGGCAATCACATAAGTTATGATAAATAACTTAATTTAGTTAAAATTTATGTTGAACAAGTTTAGTTATAAGGTTTACTATGAACGGCGTTTCTCCCACCTCAATCAAGCATCATCTATTTGTTTTTAATATCACCAAATTAGCATGGATGTTTTCAATTGTTTTATTACTAAGTCTTGCTAGTTTAAGTTATTTAATTATCCTTAAACAGATACCGCTGTTAGAAAAACAAGGGACAGATTTAAGTGAGGCTTTAATTTATCAAGTAGCATATTCTTTAAAAGATTCCTTATTAACAGACAATGACTTAGAAACAAAAACAATCCTTAATAATTTGCACAAGAACGAGACTGTGGTTGGGGTAACGCTATACAATAAAGATCATTCTATCTTTTATTCTCAAGGGTTTAAGCCGAAAGAAATAAATTTTCCTTTAAACATAGAGAATTACACGTTACAAAGTGAAACTTTAGAAAAGCACTTTATTTATAACAATAAAATTAGTATTTATACCATAGGGGTTAATTATAATGTTTTACTATTGGGCTATTTATCAATTTCATTTGAACAAAAATTAATTACAAAATTAAAACAAGAGGTTTTACAACTTTTCGCTTGGGTTTTACTATCAGGTTTGAGCATTTGTATTATGGCTGCATTTTATATTAATAAATGTGTAAACAAACCGTTAAATGATTTAATGAACGCAAGTTCCATGGTTAACTCAGACTTTAAAAATGAAAAACGCCATGATGAATTGGAAGAATTTATTTATTCATTTAATGAAATGGACAAAGGTTTTTTACAAAAAGATAAAGTTGAAGCGATTTTTTCACGCTATGTCTCACCTCAAATTGCTAAAGAAGTTTTAAATGACTTAGATTCATTAGCAGAAGTTGAATTAGAGGGCAAACATTTAACTGCCAGTGTTTTTTTTGCTGATATTGTCGGTTTTACTAGCCTTTCTGAAACAATGGAACCTCAAGATATTAGTAATCTCTTGAATGTTTATTTTTCTAAAGTAACAGAAGTTGTTAGTTTTTGTGGCGGACATGTTGATAAATTTATCGGTGATTGTGCGATGGTGGTTTTTGGTGTTCCCATTAAAAAAGAACAACATGCGTTTGATTGCATTGCCTGTGCATGGATGATATTAGAATTACTTAATAAACTTAACCAAAGCCGTGAATCAGAAGGAAAAATACGCGTTGAGTTTCGTATTGGTGCAAATAGTGGTACGATGCTGGCTGGAAATATGGGGTCTTCTGAACGCATGGAATATACGGTCGTAGGCGATTCTGTTAATCTTGCCTCAAGATTATGTGGCAGTGCCGAACCTAGCGAACTAATCATCACCGAAGATATGTTTATTGAACAAAACCTTGATGGTTTAATTAAGGTTGAAGACAAAGATTTTATAAAATTACGGGGCAAGAAATTACCGATTAAAACCTTAATTGTTAGTGATATTTTGACATCATTTAAACAAAAAATGCTAGATGAGATCCCTTTAATTATAGACAAAAACAAAGATTAAAATTCACGTAGGATAGAGCATGTCTACCCTACACAACTGTGAAAATTAAGTCTTAGGTTTACCAAATAATTTTGGTGCTTGTCGCGGTTGATTTTCTTGTAAACAATTATAAGCAGCATTATCAAAACGAATTCTTAATGACTGCGTATCTTTATCTTCGGTCAAAAACTTTTCTGCTTCAACTGCCGTTAAATCCTTCATCATGAACTTTGCAATACACATACAAGACTTTTTAAAACGTTCTTTATCTGGATTTTTCTCTTTTGAGTGTTTAAGTTCCCGAATCACACAATCTTGAGAAAATTCATGCTCAAATTTATGTTTTTCTATATCGGTCACTTTTTCATGTGGATGGTCGAATACACTTTCAACATTTTTAACCGATTTATTGTCATCATCAGAACAACTCACTAACGTCGCACAAATAACAAAACCGACCAGTATCGTTAATATTAGCTTTTTATTTATCATCTGTTTTACCATCCTGCACATCATTCCAAATAGGATTATTCAAATCATTCTCATCTAGTTTTGTTGCCTCTTCAGGATAAATATGCCAAAAAGATTTATCAATAGCCGCATCTTGATAATGTTCACTTTTACGATCATGTGTAAAAGGACACCACCAGTTTTCTATGACTTTAACCAAATAAGCATGCCACTCAAATAAAGCAACACTCAGAGGACAGTACCAAGTACAATTAAAAATCCAATAAAGCTTTGATTGAGCCGCACTTAATTTAAAACTCGGATTCATCGTAACTTGAGATTTAAGATCATAACGATGCGATACTCTATCTGGAATAAAATCAGACCATTTTTTTATATTTTTCCCACCACTTAAACGCAAATGGAAATAACAGGTATAAGCACTAAAGATAACAAAAGGTACCATTAGTAAGGGTAAATAGACCAAAGGTGTCGCAATAGCACGAATAAAAACACTTTGTTTTCTATGGTTCTTACCTATTTCAACACGTTGAGTACAAGACTCGCAGGCTTTCATAAAAGACCTCTTATAATTAATTAGAACGAGAGAGATTTTTGTAAAAAACTTTATAAATACTTAAACAGCCTTCACAACAAAAATATTTTTTTTGGGAATTTCTTAAAAGAACAAACCCTTTAATATCGACAGGTTGATGACAGAGTGTACAAGATTCTTTTTCAGTGTCTGTTTTTGAACAGGCCTTTAACAGAGAATTGAGTATCATAAAAAGCATCACAAAAACTAAAGATAAATTCTAACACAAAAAATGTTAAATTAGCTCAAATGTATAGCCACCAACTTTTTGTTTAGGCGCGGCAATTTTCATGCTGATTTCAACGGTTGTTGAGGGCGCGATAAATTCTTTTGGTATTGAAGTTGAATAATTTGCGGGAATAAAAATGCGTGATGCAAAGCTTTCACCTGAAAAAGCGTGTAAATTTAGTTTAATATTAGGATAACGTTGTTTAAATTTACCCTGATTACTAATGACAGCTTGGAATATATAGTATTTATCGTTAGTTTGCTGAAAATTACCATACATCACTTCAAAATCATCACGATTTTTATAAATGGGTAAATGGCAGTTCAAACGGTGACAAATCTTTGTCAACCAAAGACGACTACGGGGATTTTGACTCAGTCTGTCTTTTTCAAAAATATAAATTTGCGCCAATAATAATGAAAAGCAAAAAATAACCCCTAATCGCCAAGGTAATAAACTTGATTTTCGATAAGCATTTTGTTTATTTAGAACGACAAAATCACTGCCCAAATGTTTTAATTTCCCTAACATTTCTTCACAATGCGGACAAAGCCGTTCTTGAGGGTTATAACACAAAATCTTAATCGCTGTACTATAGGTCTTTTTACAGTTCTGACATTGAGTAAGCATTAGCCTGACCGTTTTATCGCATCTAAACGACACCAGTCTTGCAAGCTTACCGTGGGGTTGAAATCAAATTCAGGTGCGTAAACACCCCGTACTTGTTCTGCTTGCTCATTCAATATGCCCGATAAAACTAATGCCCCCTCATTTTTCACTAAAGAGCCAATGGGTTGATGTAAATTCACCAAAGGTTTTGCCAGAATATTAGCAATCACTATATCGACACTAACAGGGGTAAATGCCTCCACTAAATAACGATGAACCTTATCAGTCACCTTATTTTTTATCGCATTTGCTTGTGTCGCAATTAATGCTTGTGGGTCAATATCAATCGCATAAGCACATTTTGCCCCTAATAAAACGGCGGCAATCGCTAAAATACCTGAGCCGCAGCCATAATCAATCACCGTTTTGTCGGTTAGATCCTGTTTTGCAAGCCATTCTAAACATAATGCCGTCGTTGGATGTGTCCCTGTGCCAAAAGCCAATCCTGGGTCTAAAACCAAACACACGCAATCCGCTTCATTTTTTTCTTGCCCTGTTGGACAAACCCAAAGTTTATCAGCAAACTTCATCGGTTGGTAATGTTCCATCCATGTTCGTTCCCAAACTTGATCTTCAAGTAAAATCTGCTCCCAATTTCCTAATTTTTGGTTTTCAAATTGAGAAAATAAGGCTTTTTTAATCACATTAGGGTCTATATCTAATTCATATAAACCAATGACGATTGTTTGTTGCCATATTTTTGTTTCACCAATCGCAGGTTCATAAACAGGCTCATCTTTAGCATCCATATAGGTGACAGAAACTGCCCCCAATTCACTGAAAAAATCAGCGATTAGGGGGGCGGTGTTTTCGTCTGTGGTGATAGAAAGTTGATGCCAAGCCATAATGAATCTCGTTGAAAATATCAAAGAAGAGCTAACTTTTTTACCTGCTAATCCCTAATTTTTTTTCTAAATAATGAATATTCTGTCCACCTAAGGCAAAACCATTATCGGCCATTAATCGACTTTGCAATGGAATATTAGTTTTAATCCCTTCTATAATCATTTCCATTAATGCCGTTTTCATTCGTGCAATCGCACTGTCTCGGTTTTCACCATGAGCAATTAACTTGCCGATCATAGAATCATAATAAGGGGGAACTTTGTAGCCATTATAAATATGGGTTTCACAACGAATCCCAGGCCCACCAGGCATGTGAAATTGGTTGATAATGCCAGGACAAGGCATAAAATTATCAGGATCTTCTGCATTCAAACGACATTCAATCGCATGACCTGTAAAAGTAATTTCATCTTGGGTTTTTGATAAGGGTAAACCTGCGGCAATCCGAAGTTGCTCTTTAACAATGTCAAAACCTGTAATCATCTCCGTCACAGGATGCTCAACTTGAACCCGTGTATTCATCTCAATAAAAAAGAACTCACCTTTTTCATATAAAAACTCAAATGTTCCCGCCCCTAAGTAACCTATATCTTTACAAGCATCCGTACAAAGCTTCCCCATTCGCTGACGCTCTTCATCAGTAATCCCAGGCGCAGGAGCTTCTTCAATTACTTTTTGGTGTCTACGCTGCATGGAACAGTCACGCTCACCCAAATGAATCGCATTTCCATGACTATCGGCTAAAATTTGAAATTCAATATGGCGTGGATCTTCTAAAAATTTCTCCATATACACGGTATCATTACCAAAGGCTGTTGCCGCTTCAGCTTTGGTCAAATTAATTGAATTTAATAAAGCCGCCTCTGTGTGAACGGTACGCATTCCACGTCCACCGCCCCCCCCCGAGGCTTTTATAATTATAGGATAGCCAATATCATTCGCCATCCTTAAATTTTCTTTAGCATCACTTCCTAATGGGTTTCCATTGCCAGGAACACAAGGAATGCCCGCCGCTTTCATGGCTTTTTTTGCAGAAATTTTATCGCCCATAATACGAATTGTTTCTGCTTTAGGTCCTATAAAGGCAAAACCACTTTGCGCGACCTTTTCTGAAAAATCAGCATTTTCAGATAAAAACCCATAACCTGGATGAATCGCTTCGGCATCCGTTACTTCGGCTGCACTAATGATTGCTGGGATATTCAAATAGCTATCAGCCGATGCCGCAGGGCCGATACAAACCGCCTCGTCGGCTAAGCGGACATGTTTTA
>CAYROI010000015.1:28753-30797 GCA_964425835.1 uncultured Methylococcaceae bacterium | reverse complement strand
TATTTCTCCTAAGCAGGGGTTAAATTGGGTTCAAAATGCGTTTCAATGCAATTTAAGCTAAAAAACAACCATGACTTTACAACAACAACGAATTAACCATCATTTCTCAGAGAGTATCAAAACTAAACAAGCTACTTTAAATAATTTAGGGACTACCTTAGAATATGCCTCACAAAAAATTGTCGAAACCCTTGTTAATAATAAAAAAATATACACTTGTGGTAATGGCGGCTCTGCGGGCGATGCACAACATTTTTCCTCAGAAATGCTAAATCGGTTTGAACGAGAACGCCCCGCTTTAGCTGCGATTGCACTCACAACAGATACCTCAACATTAACTTCGATTGCTAATGATTATCACTACAACCAAGTGTTTGCCAAACAATTATCCGCCCTTGGACAACGTGGTGATTTGTTATTAGTCTATACTTCAAGCGGTAATTCTGAAAGTATTATTCAAGCGGTGAAGATGGCACATGAAAAACAAATGCAGGTGATTGCATTAACGGGTAAAAATGGGGGCGTATTGGCTTCAACTTTAAACCAAGTTGATATAGAACTTAGGGTCTCGTCTAATTCAACCGCACGTATTCAGGAAACCCATTTATTGATAACACATTGCTTATGCGATCTAATTGACCATCAGCTTTTTGGAGATGAATCTCATGTTTAGATTTCTTTTTTTACCTATCATCCTTTTGCTGCTTAATGGCTGTTCTACCTTAGCCATTGGTACATCAGAAGTCACAGGCATATCATTATTCCATGATCGCCGCTCGATTCAAAAGATCGCGAAAGACGAACAAATTGAAACCGCTATTAATATTGAATTATTGTTAGATGATGTGATTCGGAAGTTGGCACATTTTAATGTGACCTCTTTTAATGGCATAGTTTTAATAACAGGCGAAGCACCAGGTTATAATGTCCGTAATCGAATAACCGCGATTGCGCGTAAAATAGCGGGGGTACGGTTACTGCAAAATCACATGATTTTAGCTTATCCCTCTTCATTTTCAAATCGTGCTAATGATAGTTTAATTACTTCTAAAGTTAAACTTAAATTTAGTAATAGTCCCGATATGCCAGGATTTGATACTTCACGCATTAAAGTGGTGACTGAAAATGGTCAGGTCTTTTTAATGGGCTTAGTGTATAGAGAAGAAGCGCGTATTGCTGCTGAAAATGCGCGGAGAGTGTCAGGCGTTCAGCGTGTTATTATGGTATTTGAATATTTATAACTTTAAATTTAAGGATTAATAATGAGTGCATTAGCCGCTGTTCATCCACCGTCAATAAAAGCTAAAAAAGATTATAAAATAAAGCCTAAGATTATCTCATCACCTAAAGTGAGTGAAAATATTTATTGGGAAAAATATTATGAGCATGGCGATAAAAATTATGAATGGAATAACGGCTATTTAGAGGAAAAATCCGTGTCAGACTTTGCGACTTTTTTAATTTATAACTGGCTAGTTAAATTATTCAGTTTTTATTTTGAAACGTTCCATAATGCTGATTTGGTGAATTTAGAAATGGGATTTCGACTTGATTTACCCGAAAAAGTAACCATTAGAAAACCTGATTTAGGCATTATAACAAATTCCAATCCTGTTCAATTTTCATTACGAGATCGGACTTATCAAGGGATTTTTGATTTGTGTATCGAAGCCTTATCTGATTCTTCTAAAAAAGAAGTTTTACGTGATACGGTGACGAAAAAACAAGAATATGCACAAGCTGGAGTTAAAGAATATTTTATTGTTTATGATAAAGAAGGCGATATTAATACGGAAATGGAATTTTATCATTTAGGGGCTGATGGAGTTTATCAGCCAATAAAAAGAATAGACGGTGATTTAATCCAATCACAACTATTTCCTGGGTTTCAATTTAGAATCAGTGATTTATATAAACGTCCTGAGATGAAATCCATGTGCAATGACCCTATTTATAAGAATTTTATTTTCCCGCCTTATCAGCAACAAAAACAACGGGCAGACGCAGAAGAACAACGCGCAGATTTTGAAAAACAACGGGCAGA
>CAYROI010000015.1:22543-28653 GCA_964425835.1 uncultured Methylococcaceae bacterium | reverse complement strand
ATTTAGCCCAGCAACGAGCTAATGATGCCGAACAAGAAATTTTTAAACTTAAGGAAAAATTATCTCAAATGTAGGATTTTAATTAATCTGCATCGACTAAACTTTTCCATATTGGTTTTAAAAACTGTTCACAAAAAAATATGAAATCAGTCGATAATACCTGCGTTAAATCTTCACTATTCCCATATAAACGCCGAATTTCCATTTCATAACAGGCTTCTATGGTTAGTTTTAATTTATCAGTGGCAACGTCAAGTGCAGGTTTTTGACTTCGCGTGCTGGTTTCTAATTTGTATAATTGTTTTACATAATCTAATGCAATATCAACAAATAAAGTATTAGGTTTTTCTAAACCTTTAAAATAAAATTGTACTAACGTTTGTAAAACTTCAAGATGCTGGTTTTTAGGGGTTAACACTAACGTTTCATCTTGGGTGATAATGTAAGTTAGTTGTGGCTCAAGCTGATTAATTAAGCAATGATGTAATAAGGCTAACATTAAATCTTTGCCTTTGAGTTTAGCATAACGATAAAATAGACTCCCCTTTTGGTAACGATTGTAAAGTTTACCTATTAAGCGGGTTTCTCCGATAGTAATATCAATGGCTAAATTTTCTAACGGTTCACCCAGCGCTAATTTTTGTATTTGAATAACAAAGTCAACAATCGCTGATTGTTGTTTACTAAATTCGACTTCCCCTAATACACCTGACAACCAACGCCCCTGCGCTTGTAATTTGGCTAAACTAAAATTTTTTTGCTGTAGTAAAGCGTTAATCCAATCATGATTAATAGTATAAGCGGCTAACCCCTCAACAGAAAATGGCTCACGTGCTTCAATCAGTGTTTCTAAATTTTGAAAATTAACCCCTAATTGACGGCGAATAAAATAACGCTGTGGATGGCGATAAAATTTGCGAACTTCTTCCAATTCGAGGACTTTATTATCGGGGGCTTTTATTGAACCTTGCCACCAATTTTGAACGCTATTTTTTTTCTGTATCAATGCTTGCGCTATTTCTGCATTCGTTGTCGAATAACATACGAATTGTGGTTTTTCATTATCAAAATAATGATGACTAAAGGCTTGTAATGGATGTTTTACTAATAAATCATTGCACTGATAATCTTGCGCCATAACTTCTAACAATTCACTAATCACCACTGAAGGTGGAATAGTTTGGTTTTGATATTGTGATTGCCCAATATAAGTAATAATAAGCTGTTGTTCTGCCGCTAGTAATAGTTCTAAAAATTGTTGTCGATCATCATTACGTTTTGAAGGGTCGCCCAGTTTGGGGGCTGAGGTTAATAAATTAAAACTTAGGGTGGGTTCAAGGCTTGGAAAATCTCCTTCATTCATCCCTAAAATAGCAATCACTTTAAAAGGAATCCCACGGACATCATTCATTGAACTAAACGTTAATTGACCGCGTAATAACCCATTACTTGTTTCTTTTGTGCTTAGCGTCTCTTCTAACCAACGTGTAATAACAGCTAATTCAATTATTTGTTCGGTCATCCCATTAAATTTTTCATTAAAATCTGCAAAAAAATTATTAAGAACTTGGAATGCTTGATTCTCAATAAATAAACAATTCACATAATGATAAAATAATTGACCCCACGCTTTAAAACTTTTTCCTGTCGCTAATTCATCACTGGCTTTAAATAATAATTGCATAAAATCATTTAAACCACCCAACGCTTGTGCCGATGTGCCTTCAAGTTGATGAAAGGGTAAGATGCCATCGACAAAATCTTCATCACTTGCAAAGGCATAACCCATTAATAAACGATCCATACTTGCCTGCCAAGTATTTTCATTTAAAGGCGGTAAACCAAGTTGTTGTTTGTGATGAGCCGATTTTCCCCAACAAACATGGGTTTCTGTTAGCCAGTGTTTTATGTAAGTTAGATCGACTTCTGAAAGCGAAAAATGAGGAAAGATATTAGGATTATTGAGTAAATCTAACACTGCCTGCCATTCAAAACGACTGTCTATTAATTTTAAAAACTGAATAAAAGTGTCTAATAAGGGGGCATTTTCTCTTAAATTTTGACCATTAATGCGATGGGGAATTTCATCAAAAACACCTTCAATAAAGGGGGCATATTGTTGTATATTAGGTGCAAGAACAATAATGTCGCGCCAAGCTAAATTAGGGTGGGTTTCTAAGCTTGTCAATAATAAATCTTTTAAAACCTCAACTTCACGAACGCTAGAATGACAAGCATGAATACCAATAGAATCATCTGTTGTTAAAGAAATCTTGTTTAATGTGCGATGGGATAGGTCATATTGTAATTGTTGAAGATTGTTTTTTTTAATTTGTTTTTTTATGGAATTATTTTCAAATTTAAAAGACACTTTATCTAATAATAACTGTTGAAACGCGAGTCCTTGTTGTCCTAAACTCACAATAAGCGGGTGATGTTCTCGTTGTTGTAATCCTGTCATACACGATAGCGGATTTTGCAAAAAAAGATGTATTTCACAATGCTGCGCTAAAGCTTGTAAATTATCTAGTTGCAACGGCGTTAAGTGGCTAATGCCAAACACAAATAACCGCTGGGGTTTAAATTTAACATTAATCTGATTCTCTAAACTAGGGTATGCTGCTTGATTCACTTGTAACCATAACTTGCGTTGCCAACTTTCAGCATTATTGTTAGTTTGATAATAACCTTGTTGCCATGCACTTAATAATTCAGGGCGAAGGTGTTGATAATCTTCAAAAAGTTGTGCTATTTGTTTCGCCAGTTGATAACGTTTAAGGGCTTGATTATTCCCTTGTAAATAACGCTTTAAAGGTTCGTAAAGGTCATCATTAAGATTATTCAATTGTTGCTCAATCTGCCATAATAAACAATCCTTATCAACAACCGTTTTATTTTGTGAAAATTGTTTAAAAAATTGAGCGGGCAATAAAAATTGATAATGCGCCCAAATTTTAAACTTTTCCGCAAGTTGCTGAGATAACCAGCGTTCCATGCCTGAATTTTGAACTAAAAAGTATTCTTTTACAAAAATATTTTTGAGCGGCTGTGTCCGAATAAGGGTTATTAAGTTATTAACTAAATCTTTATTATTGGGTGCATTGTGAACTATAAACATCGTGCTATTTTAGTCTCTCATTCTTAGTTTTGTTATGATAGCACGATAATTTTTTAAGACTGAGAATGAAAAATAACTTACAACATGTCTGAAGACTTTTACCCCACTAGCGATTTTGATGTTGCCGCCCTGAAAGTACCCCCTAATTCAATTCAAGCTGAACAATCCGTATTAGGCGGGTTGATGCTAGATAATGAGACGTGGGATGCCGTTGCTGATAAATTGATTGAAGAGGATTTTTATCGTAAAGATCATCGGCTCATTTTTAAATCCATCGCCAAATTAGCACAGCGTCAAGATCCTTTTGATGTGATAACGCTTTCAGAAATGCTAGAGGCAACTAAGCAATTAGCCGAAGTAGGCGGGCTTGCTTATTTAGGGATGTTGGTAAAAGATACCCCGAGCGCGGCAAATATAGCCGCCTATGCTGCCATTGTTCGTGATCGCTCTATTTTGCGACAACTGATTCATGTGGGAACTGATATTTCTGATTCTGCATTTTCACCTGAAGGACGAGATACGGCTGAATTATTAGAAAATGCGGAACGGCAGGTCTTTAAAATTGCCGAACAACGTCAAAAAGGCGATGGGGGCTTTGAACCGATTAAATCTTTATTAGCCACCGCCGTTGATAAAATTGAAACTTTATTTGAACAAGAGGGCAATATTACCGGGGCTGCCACAGGGTTTACTGATTTTGATGAAAAAACCTCAGGGCTACAAGCGGGTGATTTAATTATTGTTGCAGGAAGACCTTCAATGGGAAAAACATCTATTGCAATGAATATGGCAGAAAATATTGCTATTTCGGGAAAAAAAAATGTAGCAGTCTTTAGCATGGAAATGCCTGGGGATTCATTAGCGATGCGAATGATGTCTTCTATAGGTCGTATTGACCAACATAAAGTCCGAACAGGTCAACTGGAAGAAGATGAGTGGCCACGTTTGACTTCTGCTATCAACATGCTGGCTGAAACTAATATTTTTATTGATGATACCCCTGCTTTAACCCCTTCAGAAGTTCGTTCAAGGTCGCGGCGTTTAGCACGCGATCATGGGCAATTGGGGTTGATTGTTTTAGATTATATTCAATTAATGCAATCGCCAAGTAGTGGTGAAAATAGGGTACAACAAATTTCTGATATTTCACGTGGTTTAAAAGCGTTGGCAAAAGAAATGAATGTGCCTGTCGTGGCTTTGTCGCAGTTAAACCGTAATCTAGAACAACGTCCGAATAAACGCCCTATTATGTCTGATTTACGCGAGAGTGGTGCGATTGAGCAAGATGCGGATTTAATCGTCTTTGTTTACAGAGACGAAGTGTATAACGAAGAGAGTCCCGATAAGGGGGTTGCTGAAATTATTATTGGAAAACAACGTAATGGCCCTTTAGGAACAGTGCGATTGACTTTTCTGGGACAATATACAAAATTTGAAAATTACGCGGGCGATCCTTATAGTGAAGGCGATTACGAATGAATCCCATTACTTATGCAACTATTGATTTACAAGCAATTCAGCATAATTTAAGTATCGTTCGCCGTTACGCGCCTAATGCTCAAATAATGACGGTGATTAAAGCAGATGGTTATGGACATGGTTTATTATCGGTTGCCAAAGCATTAACTAAAGCCGATGCACTAGCGGTTGCAAGAATTGATGAGGCAATTCGTTTACGCAAAGCAGGTTTTAAACAACGTGTCGCAGTTTTAGAAGGTTTTATGAACATGGATGAGTTAGATGCTTTTATTACTTATAATTTAGAAGCCGTTATTCATTGTCACGAGCAAGTTGCGTTATTAGAGCGTAAAAAAAGCGCGTGGTCTTTATCCATATGGTTGAAACTTGATAGCGGTATGAACCGTCTAGGTTTTAAATCCGTAGACTTTGCTATCGTTTATCAGCGTTTAAAAGCGTGTTTAGCCTTTGATGCAAAAATTCATTTTATGACCCATTTAGCCAATGCAGATGATGAAAATGATGTTAAAACCCTTGAGCAAATTAATTTATTTAGAAAAACCGTCAAACCTTTTAAGGGCGCGTGTAGCATTGCAAATTCTGCAGGTATTTTTAGCTGGAAAACCGCTTTAAGTGATTGGGTGCGCCCAGGTTTAATGCTTTATGGCATTTCACCTTTTGAAAACAAAATAGGACAACAATTCGCTTTAAAACCTGTTATGCGCCTTTATTCTCAATTAATTGCGATTAAGGAGTTACAAAAAGGAGAGGCAGTGGGGTATGGTGGAACGTGGGTTGCTGATAAAGCAACGCGTTTAGGAATTGTTGCGATTGGCTATGGTGATGGTTATCCGCGCCATGCTAAAACAGGAACACCTGTGTTAATTAAGGGGCAGCGTGTACCTTTGGTGGGACGTGTGTCTATGGATATGTTAGCGGTTGATTTAAGTTTACAACCTCACGCTAAAGTTTACGATTTGGTTACGCTATGGGGCGATGGATTAGCCGTTGAAGAAATTGCTACCTGTGCAGATACGATTGCTTACACCTTAGTTTGTGGAATTACCCCAAGAGTCAAAAAAATTGAAATTTAAATAAATAGGGTAGGTGCAGATTAATCTGCACCTATAATTCAACTTATTATTTAACACGCTCAGCTATTTCATTAAATGCTTCAACACGCGCTTTACCTGTGTTAATTAAATCAACGCCTGTATCCACAATCATTTTTCCAAGACCTGGGATCTTGTAAGCTGCAAATGATAAATAGCCGATAACAGGGATAGCAATAAAAGCTGCAATTAAACTACTTAAACCAAATAATCCCAAAAGCTTAATCAATAATGCAACTAAATCTAAGGGGAGTAGTACCATTGCTGAAAAATAAAGTAATACCGTAAATGTAAAAATAACAAATACAAGAAACTGAAGCAATCTTACTAGCGCGACGTTAATTTTTTTCATAATAACTTTTAAACAAGTGAAATAGATTTTGATTGCCACATTATAACGCAAACTTAAGACCTGCTATACT
>CAYROI010000015.1:15900-22443 GCA_964425835.1 uncultured Methylococcaceae bacterium | reverse complement strand
CTTTTAATTTTATTCTTTTTATTAGTATTTAATTCACCCTTTGCTGCTTCTAAAACTGCACTGCAACGTTTATATCAAATGCCCAAAGCCAGTCTTTATGTAACGGGCAGTTCTAAATATCAGTTAAATGAAAATAAACCGAGAATTCCTGCATCAACGCTTAAAGTGCTTACGGCTTTATTAAGCTTAAAAACTTGGAAAGCTGACCATCGTTTTAAAACGGATTTTTATCTAAATTCGCAGCAACAGCTGGTCATCAAAGGTTATGGAGATCCTTATATTACCTCGGAAGAGTTGGATTTAATGATTGTGCAATTGAAACAAAAAGGCTTGAAAACGATTACGGATCTTAAAATGGATAACAGTTATTTTGCAGATAATATTATTATTGATGGCCGTTCAAAAACCAATAATCCTTATGACGCGCCTTTAAGTGCTTTAGCCCTTAATTTTAATACTTTAAGTATTCATCGTAATAAAAAAGGTATTGCAAGTGGTGAATCTCAAACGCCTTTAACCTCAATAATGCGCTTGTTTGCCAAACAACTGCCTTATGGTAAATATCGGGTCAATTTAAAAACCCCAGCCTATGCAACACGTTATTTTGCTGAAGTATTTATTAAAAAATTACAGCAACATGGCATTACAGTTAAAGGTAAATTTTTTACTGGAATAGTCGATAAAGAATTACCGCTTTTTTATCGTCACCACAATAGTAAAACCCTCTCTGAAACCATTGCGGCAATGCTCAAATATTCTAATAATTTTATTGCCAATCAATTATTCTTAATGCTAGGTGCAGAACAACAAGGCGCGCCTGCAACCATAAAAAAATCACGACAAGCGTACTCTGACAAAGTGAAACAATTATTTAATTGGCATAAAACGTTTTATGAAGGCGCAGGCTTATCACGCCGTAATTATTTAACCGCTAAGGAATTAGTGCAAATTTTGCAACAATTTGTACCTTACAGATCATTAATGAAGTCACAAAACCCCCATATTTTTGCAAAAACAGGGACATTAACAGGGGTCAGTAGTTATGCGGGTTATCTTTATAAAAATAAGCAATGGCAGGCTTTTGCCTTATTAATTAATCAATCGGTTAATGGTAATTTTAAAAAACGTATTGCACTTGAGTTGTTAAATTAAGATGGTTATTGAGACTATCCCTTTAAATCATCTGAGCGTAGCTTTCATTCCCGTCTTGTTAGTATTAATACTCTTTGTACGCTGGAATTTAAACACTAACCAGGCTTTTTACGCACTGTTACGCATGTTAGGACAGTTACTCTTAATTGGCTATTTTTTAAATTATCTGTTTACCTCTGAGTCCGCTTATACCCTGTTAGGGGTTTTAATTATCATGATATTATGCTCAAGTTGGATTGCTTTAGGGACAGTTGATCGAGTTTTACGTCGAAAACTATTAAAACCAACGGTTATTGCTATTTTTATCAGCGGGGGATTATTACTGGTGGTGATGACCCAAGGGGTACTTCAACTTGATCCTTGGTATGAACCTCGCTATCTTATCCCTTTAGGCGGAATGGTATTTGCCAATGCGATGCATAGTATTAGTTTAGCGGCAGAGCGTTTTATCTGTGAAATTAATCGCAATAATAATGATTATTTAACCGCGAGAAACATCGCTTTTAACACCGCAATGATCCCTGTGATTAATTCATTATTTGCGGTGGGATTAGTATCGTTACCTGGAATGATGACAGGACAAATTTTATCAGGGATCGCCCCCTTTATCGCCGCCCGTTATCAAATTATGATAATGTGCATGATTTTCGCCTCAGCAGGTATCGCAACTGCCTGTTTTTTACGTTTAATTAAAAAAGATTTTGTTTTATAAGCCGAGATTGTGACAATGAAAATAAATTTAAACGCTATTCCCAGAATATGGAAACCTAAAGCAACACGTTATATAGAACTTTTAGTGCGAGCATTTAGAGAAACAGGCGTAACGAATCCAACTGTTTGTGCGTATGCTTGTGCCTCTATTGGTCACGAATCCAGTTGGAATCCAAAAATTGAAAATACAACCGATAGTGCCGCCCGTACCCCTTGGTCTGGGAAAGGATTGGCTCAAGTCACCTTAGAAAGTAATTATCAAAAAATTACAGACTTAACTGGGATTAATTTTATGGCAAATCCTAATTTAATGTTTATTCCTTATTATTCTTTGCGTGCGAAAGCGGCGCATTTTGTTATCCATGGCATGATTCCTTTTATAGAGCAAGGTCAGTTTGAAGCGGCAGCAGGTATTTATAACGCGGGAAAACCTGATTATCGGTCAAATTATACAAAGAATGTAGCTAACTCTACTTTAGAATGGCTACCCGTATTTTCAGCGACCACTATGTCAGCTATTGATAATTATGCAAGTTCTTATGGTTATACTAAACCCCCCGTACCCGCTTACAAACCTTCGACCAACTCCAATCCGCTTCCTCGATATACGCCGACCCCAAGAAGAGCCAGTGGGCCGCCTAGATATAATACGCCTGTACAATATCGTGCGCCCGTACAATATAGACCTGCACCTAGGTCACGTTATGCTTATGCAAAACTGCCTAGAAACAAGCCGCCCGTCTTAAATAAACCGCCACGATATACACCGACCCCTCCTAAAAAAACGCGTTCTAAAACGCGAACTTATTTTGTTCAAAGAGGTGATAGCCTTTATTCAATTGCGTCCCGCTTTGGCATTTCATTAAGAACATTGCTAAGTAATAACCGACAAATTACCAACGCAAATAGTATTCGTATTGGTGATATGATTAATATTCCACGTTAAATTTAGTCGTAGGGTAAGTTTATTTCACCCTACGACTATTTATCGCCCTATTTCGCCGTGCTTGTTTTGGGTCGCAAATGAGCGGGCGATAAATTTCAATTCTATCCCCCTCTGAGACTATTTTATTCAAGGAACAAATATTTCCAAATAGACCGACTTGCATTACTTTTAAATCAATTTCACTAAAACGCGTTAATAGTCCTGATAAGGTAATTGCTTGCTCAACACAACTTCCTTTAATTATTTTCAATGGAATAAGGGTCTGCAATTCGCAACTTGCATAAGCCACTTCAATATTAATCAATATTTCATCTGCCATAAATTTGTTTTGCTCGTTGACTAAATGCTGAAACCATTCCGCTACATAGTTGATTAAAAACGCTTCCAAACGTTAAACTGGCTAATTTTCCTGCAACTTCAAACTCTAAATCGAGTGAAATTTTACTCGCATCTTCACGTAACGGCATAAAACTCCATACACCTTCGAGTGATTTAAAAGGGCCATCGAGTAAAGTCATGTAAATACGCCCGCCATGGTCTAATTTATTATGGGTTGCAAATGATTTTTGTAGCCCTCCTTTCGCAATCACTAACTCAGCTTCCACTATATTTTTACTTTTAGAAAGGATACGGCTACTTTTACACCAAGAAAAATATTCGGGATAAGCCTCAATATTATTAACAATATCAAACATTTGTTGTGCTGAGAATTTTACTAAGGCACTTTTTTGTACCACGGTAATCATCCAAACACTCCAATACCTTTAAGTAAAACGATTGTCACCGCCGCAGGGGCAACATAAGAAATTAGAAATTTCCATAACCGATAAAATTGGGGGGGTTCCAGTTCTAACTCATGCGCGCTATCTTGAGCTTTCATAATCCAACCTGCAAAAATAGCAATACAAAGTCCACCAATAGGTAACATTAAGTTTGCAGTGAGATAATCCAATAAATCAAAAATACCTTTACCAAAAAAAGTAATTTCTGACCAAACATTGAAGGATAAGACAACAACAACACCAAAGCCCCAAGTCATGAGTCCCATAATAATACAAGCCGTTGTGCGTTTTATTTTTTTATTTTCAACTAAAAATGCCACTGCAGGTTCAATCAGAGAAATTGAAGAAGAAAGGGCGGCAAAAAAAAGTAGCAGAAAAAATAGCAGTCCAAATAACCAACCACCAGTCATATTTCCAAAGGCTAATGGCAATGATTGAAAAATTAATCCAGGGCCTGAACCCGCTTCTAATCCATTAGCAAATACGATGGGAAAAATAGCCAATCCAGCTAATAAAGCAACGATGGTATCAGCCCCTGCAACAATCAATGTTGTTTTAGCAATCGAAATATTTTTAGGTAAATAAGACCCATAAACCATAATGGCCCCCATGCCTAGTCCTAGCGTAAAAAAAGCATGTCCCATTGCCACTAATACCGCATCGCCATCTATTTGGCTAAAATCAGGTTTAAATAAAAATTTAGCCCCTTGCTCATAATAACCTGTCGTCATCGCATAACCGACCAATAAAACCAATAATACAAATAAAGCGGGCATTAAAAAACGAACCGATTTTTCTAAGCCACCTTGAACACCACGAGCAACAATTAGCAGGGTTGCCCCTAAAAATATCGTATGCCAAAAAATTTGCTGTAAAGGACTTGCCATTAATCCTGTAAATAAAGCACTGATTGTCTCTACATTGCCCTCTGAAAAACTGCCTGTAAAGGCTTTAAAAACATAAGATAACACCCAGCCTGCAATCACACTGTAATAGCTAAGAATTAAAAAACCTGCAATAATTCCCATCCATCCTAAATAATGCCAATTTTTATTCGCTTTAGCTTCATCAGCCAAGGTTGACATGGTATTAATAGGACTTTGTCGCCCTCGTCGCCCGAGCATCGTCTCTGCAATCATAATCGGTATACCAATTGCGACAATGCAAAGTAAGTAGACAAGAACAAATGCGCCTCCCCCATTTTCGCCTGTAATATAAGGAAATTTCCAAATATTACCTAAACCAACAGCCGATCCTGTTGCTGCTAAAATAAAAGCAAATCGTGAAGACCATTCGCTATGTTGTGATTTTGTTATCTCCGCCACACCAACTCCTGCGTTTAAAATTAAATTTTTATGAATGAATCAGGTAAAATAACAAAAATATTCCTTTTAGTCAGTTTAATAATCTTTTTATAAAGTAATGGCAGCGAAAAAATCCAAAAAAAAAAACAAGGCAAGCAATAATAGGATTGCTACTAATCGTCAGGCAACCCATGATTATTTTGTCGAAGAACGTTTTGAAGCAGGGCTAGTATTGCAAGGCTGGGAAGTTAAAAGCCTTCGAGATGGACGGGTTCAATTAAAAGAAAGCTATGTTTTAATAAAACGCGGGGAAGCTTGGTTATCTGGTGCGCATATATCGCCGCTTTTATCGGCATCTACGCATGTCGTGCCTGATAATATTCGTTCTAAAAAATTATTATTGCATAAACGTGAGTTAAGTCGGTTAATTGGGGCTGTGGAGCGTAAGGGGTATACGTTAATTCCTTTGTCTATGTATTGGGTACGAGGGCGGGCTAAACTTGAAATAGGTCTAGCAAAAGGAAAACAGTTGCATGATAAGCGCGCAACGTCTAAAGAACGTGATTGGCAGCGTGAAAAATCAAGAATTATGAAGCATCAATAATCACTTAAATAATCTATAATGAGCTATGAATAATTTATCAAATAATCAACTGATAGACCGTTTTGGACGAAAAGTTGATTATCTAAGAATTTCTGTGACTGATCGCTGTGATTTTCGCTGCCTTTATTGTATGGCAGAAGAAATGACCTTTTTACCACGTGCGCAAATTTTAACGTTGGAAGAAATTTATACGATTAGTCAGGCTTTTACTGAACTCGGGGTTAGAAAGATTCGGATCACAGGGGGTGAACCTCTGGTTAGAAAAGGGGTCTTAAGCTTACTTGATAAAATTGGAACAAATCTTGCGTTGAATGAATTAGTTTTAACAACCAATGGTTCACATTTAGTACAAATGGCAGACGCTTTAAAAAAAGCAAAGGTTAAGCGAATTAATATTAGTCTGGATACGCTAAATATCCTTAAATTTAAAGCCATCACCCGAACAGGTCATTTACCCCAAGTATTAGCAGGTATCGAAAAGGCAAAACAAGTAGGCTTTGAGCGAATTAAAATTAATGCGGTTATTTTAAAAAACCGTAATCATAAAGAAGTTTGTGATTTGGTGCAATTTGCCATTGATAAAGTCATTGACATTAGTTTTATTGAAGAAATGCCCCTAGGCATTATTAATCAACACAATCGTGCTGAAACCTATTATTCCAGCGATTTAATCAAAGCAGATTTAGCCGCGCGTTTTTCACTGATTCCTAGTATCGAAAAAACAGGTGGTCCTGCTAATTATTACCATGTTTCAGGAACAAAAACCCGTGTAGGCTTTATATCGCCTCATAGTAACAATTTTTGTCATACCTGTAACCGAGTCCGCTTAACCGTAGAAGGGCGTTTACTACTTTGTCTTGGTAATGAGCATTCAGTCGATTTAAAACATATTATTCGGGCAAATCCTGGTGATATGAACTACCTAAAACAAGTGATTGTAGAGGCGATGAAAATTAAACCCGAACAACATGAGTTTAACCTGAACGAACAACCTGTTATTTTGAGATATATGAATACCACCGGTGGATAAAACCCTTATATAAT
>CAYROI010000015.1:0-15800 GCA_964425835.1 uncultured Methylococcaceae bacterium | reverse complement strand
GTTATTACGACAACCAATAGTTTACAAGCTGAAGCATTATTTAATCAACATTCCCCTTATGTGGTTATTTTGGATGTTTTTATGCCTGATAGAGATGGGTTTGAAATCATTAGAGCGATTAGAAAAGAGTGTGCGAGCAGTCTTGTGGTTGCCATTTCTGCTAATGAAGGTTATTTACCGACAATAAAAGCATTGGGCGCTAATTTAGCGTTGAATAAAGCCATGTTACCTCATGAAATAGTTGAAGCCGTAAAAAAATTATAGTTGCCACTTAGCCTTTTAAAATTCTATTATTCAGGTGATTTATGAATCAAAACTCGACTCAAGCTGCAGGAAATAAAATTATTGAAAATGCACGCCGCTATAAAGAAGACCGTGAAAAAGGTTATAGAGAACAAGCTTTAAAATTATACCCTTGGGTTTGCGGACGTTGCACAAGAGAATTTACCCATAAAAATTTAGTCGAATTAACCGTACATCATAAAAATCATAATCATGATGATAACCCATCAGATGGTAGTAACTGGGAGTTATTGTGTTTATATTGCCATGATAATGAACATGCTCGCTATGAGGAACATGTTCGTTATGGAAGCGAAGTTGCAAGTAATGCGGAAAATAATGCAGGCGGAACACATAATCCTTTTGCAAATCTTAAAGGATTACTTAATCAAAAATAATTAAACTATTCTAGCAGATTAAATCAATAGGTATTTCAGTGGACGGATTATTCAAATTTATTAAAGATCGTTTTTTACTGATGCCTCAATGGGTACAGGTTCCCACTTATCTTGCCTTTGTGGTGCTATTTATTTATTTATTAACCGCACCACGATTTTTAGATATGCGTTTAGTCTCAAATGATTATGGGGATGAATTTCCAATAGGCGGCGCGCAAATTGAAATTGAAATTGAAGGGCGGGTATTAATTTTATTAACCGATAGCAAAGGACGTTTTTCTGTTCCCATTTCTACAAACTATCCTATTGGCTCTTATTTATTCATCTTATCACCTGATCCTAGTAGTAATAAAATTAAAGAAATTAAAGTCCCTGTTTCTAACTCTTATTTAAAACGTTCAAAAATAATTTATAGTAAAAAAACGAATGCGTATAAAATTGTTCCCAACGGGGTAATTGAAAATACTCGGCAGTTATTTGCACAAATAAATTTTATCACCTCAGCTTATGCTGACAATAAAAACTCTGAATTAATCAAAGGTATTGACAAGGAAATCCTCAGTGCTTTAGAAATTATTACTAAAATCCCATTTAAAAATATTCCCCGTAGTGTCTTGTTAAAAGATGACCTTAATTTAGATAATATTGACTTATCTTATATTAATAATCGTTTAAATAAAAAATATAACATTGATAGTCTGAGTGCTTTTCAGCACCAAGCAGAAACCGTGGGTGACTTAATTGAAATTGCGCAAAAAAATTACTATCAAAAAACACAAACGTCTCCTGCCGCCCCATTTTCTACCACTAAATTTGCGCCTGCCATGTCAGCAATCTCAAAAAATGACAGTCCTGTAGCTAAAACAACTATTCCTAAAGATATTTTAGTTAAATATAAATTAGGTCGTATTCTTAGAAAAAATGAACGCTATCAATTTGCAGTTAAAATACTCAAGCAAGTAATTGAAAAGCAACCTGATTTTTATCAAGCTTGGCTTCATTTAGCTTTAACCTATGATTCAATGGGACAGAATGAAGAGGCCGAAGCGGCTTTTAAATCAGCGATTAAACTTGATGAATCCAAAAAATTAAACGATGCACGGTTGTATAATGCCTATGGTATGTTTCTATTTAAACTGCAACGATATGATGAAGCCAGAACCCAATTTGAAAAAGAAAAACAAGCCCAAGCTAACCAATAAATTGATTTAAATTATGTTAAAAATCCATCAACTTCCCGTATTAAAAGATAATTATATTTATTTGTTACATGAAACAGAAACCAATCAAACCGCCGTTGTTGACCCCGCGGTTGCAGAGCCTGTACTGGATCAATTAAAAAAATTAGGTTTATCGCTTAATTATATCTTAAATACCCACCATCATCACGATCATGTGGGCGGAAATTTAGCTTTAAAAGCGGCAACAGGGTGTCAAATTGTTGGTTCAGCGCGAGATAAAAAACGGATTCCAGGATTAGATGTTGGTTTAAAAGAAGGGGATTTATTTCAATTAGGTCGCGAAAAAATGACAACCTTTGAAACCGATGGACACACTATCGGACATCTTGCGTTTTGGTTTCCACGGGCAAAAGCTTTATTTTGCGGCGATACCTTATTTGCCATGGGCTGTGGGCGATTGTTTGAAGGCAGTCCCACGCAAATGTGGGCATCATTAAATAAATTAGCTACCTGTCCTCACAACACCCAAATTTATTGCGCGCATGAATATACAGAAAATAACGGGGATTTTGCACTAACCATTGAGCCTAACAATGCTGATTTAAAATTTAGAATGCAGCAAGTTAAACAACGCCGACAGCAAGGTCTTGCCACTGTTCCCTTTTCATTGGCACAGGAATTGGCGACTAATCCTTTTTTACGCGCAAAATCCTGTGCAGAATTTGCAAAACTTAGGCAGTTAAAAGATAATTTTACTTAACAAAACATGGCACGCCCGAGACGATTCGAACGTCCGACCTCACCCTCCGGAGGGGTGCGCTCTATCCAGCTGAGCTACGGGCGCGTGATATGGAACTACCTATTCTAACCCATTCTAAAAAAAATTACGATAACATTGTTTTTAAATGTGCTAAACTGGCTTTTCCGCGTTCTTTTACTTTTTTAGGATCAACGGGATTTTTAGCCGTCCATTCTAAATCTTCGGCGGGCAATTCCCCTAAAAACCGACTGGGTTTCGTTTCTAAGATTTCACCATAGCGTTTACGATGCGTGCAATAACTGAAAGTACAACTACGCTGCGCTCGGGTGATCCCCACATAGGCCAATCGCCGTTCCTCCTCAATATTATTCATTTCAATGCTATTTTGATGTGGTAATAAATTTTCTTCCATACCAATTAAAAAAACATGCGGAAACTCTAAGCCTTTTGCTGCATGCAGGGTCATTAAACTGACTTGTTCTACCACATCATCTTCTTCTTGGCGTTCTAAAATATCCAACAGCATCACTTTAGAGACCACCTCAGACAATGATTTATCCGCCTCGCCTGCATCTTCGGATGTTCCCATTTTTTTTAACCAATCGACTAAATCAGTGACATTTTTTTGTTGCCGTTTAGCCGCTTCTGGCGTTTTACTATTTTCTTTTAACCATTGCGCATAACCAATCTCTGTTAGCATGGTTTCAATAGTTTCAAAACTATTATTTCGTTCAATCCTATCTGCGGTTTTCAGCGTCCAATCACAAAATTTCTTTAATCGTTGCACCGCTTTTTCTGGTAATTTCTGTGATAAACCTAGTTCTGAAGAGGCGACAAATAAGCTAATTTGACGTTCATTCGCATAAGCCCCTAGTTTTTCTAACGTTGTAGGGCCTATTTCACGTCGCGGGGTATTAACAACCCGTAAAAAGGCGGCATCATCATCAGGATTCACCAATAAGCGTAAATAGCCCATGACATCTTTAACCTCAGTATAAGAAAAAAATGACGTGCTGCCACTGATAAAATAAGGAATATTATTTTCTCGTAAATGCTGTTCGAATAAGCGTGATTGATGATTCCCTCGATATAAAATGGCATAATCATGATAACGCCCACCGTGTTGAAATTTGTGGTGAATTAATTCTGAAATAATTTGCTGGGCTTCGGTTTGTTCATTTTTGTGTGCTAAGACTTTAAGTTTATCGCCATAGCCTAATTGACTCCATAAACGTTTTTCAAAAGTATGCGGATTATTGGCAATAAGCTGATTGGCAACTTTTAAAATTCGTCCCATTGAACGATAATTTTGTTCTAGTTTAATGACTTTTAAACGGGGATAATCTGTTTGTAACTGAGATAAATTTTCAGGTTGCGCGCCACGCCAAGCATAAATTGACTGATCGTCATCGCCGACAACCGTAAATCGCCCCAAATTACCTGCTAATAAGCGCACCAGTTCATATTGGGTTATATTGGTATCTTGATACTCATCGACCAATAAATAGCGGATTTTATTTTGCCATTTTTCTAAAATTTCTGGTGATTTTTTAAATAATAAAACAGGTAATAAAATTAAATCATCAAAATCAACCGCGTTATAAGCTTTTAAATTCCGATTATAATGTTGATATAAAAGGGCAGCATCATGGTTTAATTTATCCGCATTCGCTATCGCTTGTTCTGGGGTAATAAACGCATTTTTCCAAGTGCTAATTTGAACGACATAACGATCAATTTCATCAATAGCACAATGAGCGACACCTTGGTTGATTAAACTTTTTAATAATGTTTTTTTATCCGACTCATCAAATAAAGTAATCGCTGATTTATAGCCTAACGATTGATGCTCTCGGCGTAAAATATCTAAGCCTAAAGAATGAAAAGTTGAAACCCTTAAACCACGGCTTTGTTGTCCATCTAATAATTTTTCAACCCGTGATTTCATTTCTCGTGCGGCTTTATTAGTAAAGGTAAGCGCGGCGATATGACGTGCCGCTAACCCTTTATTAACTAAATAAGCAATTTTTTCAGTAATAACACGGGTTTTTCCACTCCCCGCACCTGCAAGGACTAATAAGGGGGCGTCTGTCATTTTGACAGCCGCTTGTTGTTGCGAATTAAGTTTGGACATATTGAGTGAATTATTATCGAATCTACAGGTTTAAATAGGATTGAATTTGAAACGATTCATGGCTTTTATCATAGATAGTTGCTACTATCGCGCTATTTTTTATAAGTTATTGATTTTTTATAAAATCCTCCCGCTATTTTTACACTAATATTATATTAATAAAAATGAGAATTATCGCTAAATTAGTCTTTCTACTCGCTTTATTAAATTGCTTACCTACCTATGCATCATCCATCGCAACTAATATTGAGAATATTAATAAAGCAACCGCTTATGCCAAACAAGCCCTTAAAAAGGCTGAAGCGGCTAAAACTGAATTTAAACAAGCCCTGCAAATTATTAACCAATTAAAAAGCATCTGTAAAGTTTCAAATGATAATAGTTGCGAAGGGTTAGATGCTGAATTTAAAGCCTTAAATGATACCTTAATTCAAACTAATAAAGGTTTTGATGACGTTAGAAATGATGTTGTTAAAGCGATTGGAACAGTAGAATTGGTTGCTAATCGCGCGAATTTGATGCTAACCACCTATGCTAGTGTTTCCAATCCTGATTCAATGAATAGTTATATTGCAGGATTACAAACTTTGGCAACGACAACAGTTGAAATTGGTAAAGAAATTAATTTGATTAATGATAATTATGTTTTACCTGCTTATAGTCGAACAACCGCTGAGCTGGGTTTTTTAAATAGTGATTCAAGTTATATTCCTCAGGGAAATTTAGTCATTTATCCGTGGGCGCGCTTAGGGATTCAAGCGGATATTAGTGGCGGTAAAATTGATGGAGATACGACATTTAATTATGGTGGGCATTTATTTTGGCGACATCCTGAAAGTTATCTAATCGGTGCAACGATTGCCAGTGTCAATAGAGCAGGTAAACATGATTTTCGTTATGGATTGGAAACAGAACTTTATGATTTATATCCCGACTGGACGCTTCGTTTCGAGGCAGGCTATCAAGTCGGCGAAACGATTTCTAGTTTATACGGTGGCTTTCAAACAACATGGTATCCACGATTTAACTTAGATGCTAAAAACTATGGGGAACTTGCCGATATATTGGCTCTAAAAGGCGGACTTTTTGGATACGAAGATTATGTAGTCGGGACATTAGGCTTGGAATTACAAATGCTGGATGTCGTTGACTATTTTAAAAATTATGCCCATCGACAACATAACAACCCGCTTATTTACGCATTAACAGAAATGTTAGCCATGCCCTTTCAAATCTTTCCAAGAAACTCCACTTTTTTTGTCAATGGGGCAATAGGAAGTAATGATATTGATTATGTGATGATGGGGATTAATATTTATTTAGGCGAAATTCCACAAAAAATTCGTGAACAAAAAGTCACCGCGAAAGCACTTAAATATAAACATCGCTATCAATTTGTTGAAAGTTCATTATTTGTTGACTCTGTTCCTAAAAGATAACTAATCTAAATCATAATTATCATCAAAAACTTCTTTCCAAGATAATTCTGTCAGCGTTGATTTCTGTTGCATTTCGGCTTGAGCATTCCGTTTAGCGGTATTAAATGCTTTGAACCATAAAATTTCAATGGCACGATTATTAAGACTTGGGGTTTCTTCTTGAATATCCTCAATTTCTTCACGCGCCCCTTTTATACTTGCAATCCAACTTAAAGAGCGACGTTCTGGTTGAGATTTCCATTTAATAATATGCAACATTAATCTAATAAGCTGACTTTTAAGCGCGCGTTTTTCTGAACGAGACAAAGCGTCAATTAGCTCCTCTATACCGATTATGGCTTCTGATGAATTACCTATTTCAATTTCATTTTTTACAGCAAGTGCTGTTTTATAATGAGATGTGCCTGATAATTGTTGCCAATTCATATGCTATCCTAAATTTATACAGATTTATTTAAGAATACTGATTCCTTTTAATAAATTTAATGCCTCATGTAATGCATAATCTTTAATCTCATCATTTTTATTTTTCACATTTTCCCCTGTTTTAGACAGTGCTTTTTTATCAGCATCCGCATTTTCTAAATGGTGCGATAAATCTGCTTCTTTGATGGGTTCAAAATTAGTCCCTTTTAAAGACTCTAGCTTTAATTTTTCCAGTACAATATCAGGTTCAATCCCTTCTGCTTGAATAGAACGACCTGATGGGGTGAAATAACGCGCCGTGGTTAATTTAACGGCAGCACCATTGGTTGTAGGCAAAATAGTTTGCACAGACCCTTTACCAAAAGACTTTTCGCCCATAATAAGCGCGCGTTTATGATCTTGTAATGCGCCTGAGACAATTTCTGAAGCAGACGCTGACCCTGCATTAACTAAAACAATCAACGGGGCTTTATTAATAATATCACCTGCTTCTGCATTAAAACGCATCTGTGAATTTTTAATTCGTCCTTCCGTGTAGACAATTAGACCTTCCTCTAAAAAGGCATCACTTACCTCAACCGCTGCTCGTAAAAGCCCACCAGGGTTATTTCTTAAATCTAAAATCAGACCCTTTAATGGCTCTTTATTTTCTTTGACTAAGTCATCAATTGCTTCAACAACGCCCGTGCCTGTTCTTGATTGAAAACTGCTAATGCGTAGATAGCCATAACCCTTTTCAAGTAAACGGCTTTTAACACTTTTTACTTTAATAATATCACGTGTTACAACGGTTATGATAGGCGCGTCCGCGCCTTCTCTAATAATAGTTAGCGTAATATCTTCACCAGGTTCACCCCGCATAATTTTAACCGCATCGCCTAATGACATCCCTTTGACTGGCTTCTCATCTAGCTTAATAATTAAATCCCCCGCTTGTAAACCCGCTTTTTTCGCAGGCGTATCATCTATCGGCGAGACCACTTTAATAAAGCCATTTTCCATCGTAACTTCTATCCCTAAGCCGCCAAATTGTCCACTCGTTCCTTCCATTAATCCTTTATAATCTTCCGCATCCAAATAAGCAGAATGCGGGTCTAAACCTGTCAACATGCCTCTAATCGCATCTTCAAGCAATTTTTTATCAGAAACAGGCTCAACATAATCTTTTTTAATACGTCCAAATATCTCTGTAAAAGCACGTAATTCATCATACGGCAAGGCTTCTTGGGTATCAATAGAGGTTTTACTACGCTCTGCAAACACAGTGGTGCTTGTTGCTATAAAAACCCCTAAAGAAAAACCAAGGGATAAAATTAATACATTCTTCTTTTTAAGCATTTGCTTTCTATTTTCCTAAAATTAATCATCAATAGATTAGTTTTTTAAATTCAAACTTATTAAGGTCTTTATGAAAAAAATATCCCTTACCCTATATAACCCTTTTGTATTTTTTTACACCAAGGCACAGGATCAATAGATTTTCCTTGGTATCTAATTCCAAAATAAAGTCCAGCTTGACTACGCCCGCCACTTTTTCCAACAGAGGCAATCACAGTTCCTGCCGTTACCTTATCACCTACTTTTTTGTTAAGGCTTTGATTAAACGCATATAAACTCATATACCCCGAACCATGATTAATAATAACTAACAATCCATAACCCCGCAACCAATCAGCATAAATAACTTGTCCATCAGCAACAGCACGTATATTTTTACCTTCCTTAGCCGCAATTAAAAGTCCATCCCAACGACCATCAACACGCTTGCTACCAAATTTTTTGACTATCTTACCTTTGACAGGCCAAGGTAATTTACCCTTAAGTTTACGAAAAGGTAAGCCTAAATTTTTATAAGTTGCTATTTTCTGACTTTGTTTTAATTTTTGAGGCTTATCATCCTCAATAATAACATCACTTGGGTTATCAATATTGGTCTGTCCCAATGAAACAATGAGGTTACGTAACTGCCTTTCATTTCCTTTTAATTGGGTCAATTGTTCAGATTTCAAACTAAGATCTTCATTCAATGAGGACAATAAGCGTTTCCGTTTATTTTTAGTTATTATTAATTTTGTTTGCTGTGTTTTTTTTAAATGCGATGTTTTTCTTAATTGTTGCTTTTCTTGCAGCTTTTCTTGACCTAATTCTGCTAAAACGGCAATGTGATCTTTAACAGCAATTAGTTTAGTTAATCGCGCTTTATTTAAATAATGATAGTACATCATCATTCGACTGGCTAACGCAGGATCTTGTTGATTAAGCAATAGTTTTAATTTCTCCTTTTTTCCCATGATGTAAGTGGCTTTGATTTGTCCATTTAATTCATGATTTTCTATCGCTAACTTTTTCCGTCTTGATTTTATTTCCTTATTAATTTCTTTTAATCGCCGCCGTCTCGCATCAACTTTTTGGGTCAATGATTTAAGTGAGCTGACTATTTGCCCATATTGTCTTTCAATCTGCCCCAACTGCTTTGACAAATTATTACGCTTAGTCTTTATTTGCGTTATATTTTGATTAACATCCTCAATATGCGTTTGTAGCTCATTCAATTTTTCAGTCTTTTCATTCGCTAATAATGAAAAGTTCCCACTAAAAAAAAGGACAACGATTAAAAAAGCAAACATGGCGTTAATCAGCTAACAATGAACGACCCGTCATTTCATTAGGCTGTTTAACCCCTAAAATAGCTAATAATGTAGGGGCTAAATCAGATAACCCTCCGCCATTATTTAAACCTTGTTTACCGCCTACATAAAGTAATGGTACTTGATTGGTCGTATGCGCCGTATGTACTTGCTGCGTTTCTGTATTTACCATATGTTCAATGTTACCGTGATCGGCAGTAATTAGCATCTGCCCATTCACTTCTGTTAGTGCATTCACAACACGTTCTAAACAGCCATCAATGGTTTCAACCGCTTTTAATGCGGCTTCCCAAACACCCGTGTGACCCACCATATCGCAATTGGCATAATTACAAATAATCACATCATGATCCCCTGATTTAATCGCCTCAACCAAATGATCGGTCACTTTATCCGCATTCATTTCTGGCTGTAAATCATAGGTTTTGACTTGGGGTGAAGGCACTAGAATACGTTTTTCACCTTCAAAAGGTGCATCACGTCCGCCATTTAAGAAAAAAGTAACATGGGCATATTTTTCAGTTTCAGCAAGGCGTAATTGTGTTCGCCCTGCATTCGCTAATACTTCACCTAACCCATTTTCTATGTCGGTTGGTGGATAAGCCACAGGATAGGGAAAATCTTGGTGATATTTAGTTAAGGTAGCAAAATGCCCTGTATGAGGCGCACGTCCCCGTTCAAATTCAGTAAAATCCATTTGTGTTAAGGCTCTGGAGATTTCACGCGCACGATCTGCTCTGAAATTCATAAATACCATTGAATCTTGTGCATCTAAAACCATACCATAATCACCAATGGCGGTTGCTTGTACAAATTCATCGGTTTCATCACGTTGATAAGCCGCCTCTAATGCCTCTAAAGCTGTTGGCGCGATAAATTCACTTTCGCCTTTAGCAATTAAATTATAAGCAGGTTGCACACGTTCCCAACGATTATCTCTGTCCATCGCATAAAAACGTCCTGTTAATGAAACGATTTTCCCTACACCCAGTTCTTTAAACTTTTCTTCAATAAAGGCAATAGAACTTGCGGCACTTTTAGGCGCAACATCACGTCCATCTAAAAAAGCGTGCAAGTAAATTTTCTTTAAACCTCGTTTTGCAGCCAATTCAATCATGCCTGCTATTTGTTTTTCATGACTATGAACCCCGCCTGGTGATAATAAACCTAATATATGCAGGGCTTTATCATTTTCTAAGGCTTTATCAACCGTTGTTTGTAAGACTTCATTATCAAAGAAATCACCGTTTTCAATGGCATTATTAATTTTGGGTAAATCTTGAAATACAAACCGTCCACTACCAATATGTAAATGCCCGACTTCTGAATTTCCCATTTGCCCCTCAGGTAATCCAACTAAAGAGCCTGAGCAATCTAATAGCGTTTTAGGGTTATCTTGTTGCAGTTGATCCCAAAAAGGGGTTTTAGCGACAGCAATCGCATTATATTCTTGTTCTTCTCGATGTCCAAAGCCATCAAGAATTAATAAAACTAAAGGGTTAGGTCGTTTTAACATATTTTTATCATCTTCCGTATTAGTGTTTGATTATTATAAACTATTTTTAGTTCCTATAAATGTATTGTCCAATAATCCATTGTAAAACCATTAACACTTTATGCGGCTCAGTAAAGGTTAATCGCTTATAGACCATTTTATAGATTAATTTTTAAAGGAAATTCAGGAACGACTATTGAATGAATTAATTCATGGCTTTCATTGAAAAACTGCATAACGCCGTCTTGATTACAGAACCAAACTTCTATCGCCCCTGCTTCAAAATAAAGTGCTTTTTTTTCGTTCATTTCTTTTTGGGTATTACTTGTCGAAATCACTTCAATACAAATTTCAGGGGCAACAGGTGCTTCAATAGCCTGTTTTATTTTTTCCCACAATAAGGATGAGACCCACGCGACATCAGCAACCTTTGTTCCTTTTGAGGTTTTAATTGCACATTCAGGGAGTGCTTTACCTTCGGGTAACAGTTGACGGAGGATAAATTCTATTTCGCCTTGTAACCCAGAATGATACAGTTTGACAGGACTCATAATGATTTTTCCATATTCATTTAATTCAATTTTGAACGGTAAATTTTTTAAATTTGGATGTTCACAAACTTCTTGCCAATTCATACTCTAAACCCTCAAACTTTTTTTGATATTTGATTAAAAACCCAATTTAAATAATTAAAGGTTTTTTGTAAATCAGTCATCGCAGAAATAGACTTACTATCAATCGTAAAAACCCCTTGTTCTAATTTACCAAATTCCCAAATTTTCCCAGTCGTCACCACACCATAATAAATACGAGATTCTACTAAAGAAGATGCCACCATTTCTGCTAAAGCTTGCGCCCAACCTAGTTCAAAATCATCACGTTTCGCTTCTATGACACAAAGCGCAGGTTTTTCCATCCCCCCATATTTTGTTCGTCCTGCAATTAAATAATCTGGCTCACCCACAAGACCTTGTTTTTCATCTATATTATAAGGAACATGCGACCAAACATTTAAATCTTTATACTCTCTTGAAACGGCATTTAAAATAGGACTAATAACTCGCTCACAAATAGTTATTTCGTTAGTAAAACTAATATCATCATTCATATTTTCAATAATCATGGAAATTATACCGTCAGAAATAGTAATTTCTTTCTCACTCATAAAGCATATTTTATTGGTTACTTCAATATCAAATTTTCTAGCAACTGCTTCAATCGTTTTAAATTGACTATAAGACATCTTTTCCTCCTACAAAAATTATAAATTAGCTTTAAATTCAATTACCCCACCGCCTAAACAAATATCACCGTGGTAAAAAACTACCGATTGCCCAGGGGTAATTGCCCGTTGAGACTGTTCAAAAATAGCCCGACAACGGTTATTTTCTAAAGGCTCTAAATAACAAGCTTGATCTTGCTGACGATAACGGGTTTTAGCACGACAATGTCTTGCTTCTATTAAGGGTTGATTATCACACCAATCCAATTGCCCAGCTTCCAAAGAATTATGCAACATTAGAGGATGTTCATGCCCCTGCCCTACAATTAAAATATTGTTATCCAACTCTTTTTCTAAGACATACCAAGGCTCATCAGGGGCGTTTTTAACCCCACCAATTCCCAATCCTTGCCGTTGCCCTAAAGTGTAATACATTAAGCCATGATGCTGTCCAATATATTGTCCTTCAGAGGTTCGTATTTCACCTGCTTGGGTTGGTAAATAACGTTGTAAAAATTCTTTAAATTTACGCTCACCAATAAAACAAATTCCCGTACTATCTTTCTTTTTATAATTATCAAAACCTGCTTTTTTCGCTAAATCTCGCAATTCTGGCTTCATCATGCCGCCAATAGGAAATAAAGTTTTAGACAAGGCTTTTTGCCCCAAGGTATATAAAAAATAACTTTGTTCTTTATTAGGATCTAAGCCTTTCAATAATTGATAATAATTATTTTGAAACCCAACACGTGCATAATGCCCCGTTGCAATATAGTCTGCGCCTAAATCTTCAATGGCATAATTTAAAAATGCTTTAAATTTAACATGTTTATTACACAAAATATCAGGATTAGGCGTGCGTCCTAACTTAAATTCAGATAAAAAGACCTCAAATACTTCCTCCCAATATTCCGCTGCAAAATTAACGGTTTTTAATTCTATTCCTAATTTATCACAAACTTGTTGGGCATCGGCTAAATCTTCCAATGCCGTACAATAATCAGTGCCATCATCTTCTTCCCAGTTTTTCATAAACAAGCCCGTAACCTCATGACCTTGCGCTAATAAAACCAATGCAGTCACCGAAGAATCAACGCCACCTGACATCCCCACAATAATATTTTTTTTATTCATAAATCTAAACTAGACTTTAATAATGATAAGGGATAAAAAAGTCCCTTGAGATAATTATCAATTGATTCCAACACCAGCGGACTGCGTAATAATGAGGCTTTAGCGGCAACTTCATCACGTGTTAGCCAATGCGTTTGAATAATTCCCTCATCCAAACATTGATTAACATCATGACTATGAATTTTACCTGAAAAACAAACTCTTAAAAAACTGTCTGCTTGTGAATTTTTTCGCCAAAGCTGAATAGAAATAAGTTGCTCGGGTTCAAATTGCCAAGCGGTCTCTTCCAATACTTCACGTTTAACCGCCTCAATAAGCGTTTCCCCTTTTTCTAAATGACCTGCAGGCTGATTAAAGGCAATTCCTGAGGACACATATTCCTCGACCAATAAAAAACGATGCTGCTTTTCAATAACAGCGGCAACAGTAACATGAGGTTTCCAAATCATAGCTAAAGGTTAATCGCAAAAACGCGCCATTTTACTTGATTTATAACAATTATGTGTCTAAAGATTGAAATTTATCCCAATTACCTCTATGGTAAGTGTTAATGATGTTTTATTACCAACAATTTATGAGAGCTATGTCTAATAGTGTCCCCTTTGACAATGATGATGGCGATTTAGCTATTCTGCAAAGTAAGCCACAATTAAAACGCCCGCCTTTATATAAGGTCTTGTTATTAAATGATGATTTTACCCCAATGGATTTTGTTGTTGAAATTTTAACCGACTTTTTTAATTTGGACTATGAAAAAGCAACACGGGTCATGTTACAAGTACATCATAATGGTGTTGGCGTTTGTGGCACTTTTTCTAAAGATGTTGCCGAAACCAAAGTTCATCTTGTGAATGAGTATTCACGAGAACATCACCACCCTTTAATGTGTTCAATGGAAAAAGCTTAAACGAGGAAAATAAAAATGTTAAGCCGCGAGATAGAAGTCACTTTAAACCAAGCATTTACCAAAGCGCACAAGCTGCGGCATGAATTTATTACCGTTGAACATTTGTTACTTGCATTATTGTATACCACATCTGTTGAACCCATTTTAAAATCTTGTGCTTGCGATATCAGTACCTTAGCAGATGAATTGACCCAATATATTGAAGATACCATTTCTTTAATTCCGTTAGGAATAGAACGTGAAACGCAACCTACCTTAGGTTTTCAACGGGTTTTACAACGGGCCGTTTTTCATATTCAAGCATCCGATAAAAAAGAAGTGTCAGGCGAAAATATTCTAGTCGCCCTTTTTAGTGAGCAAGAATCACATTCCGTCTTTTTACTAAAAAAACAAGATATTACTCGGTTAGATGTGGTTAATTATTTAGCGCATGGCATCTCAAAAATTAACCCAGAAGAAGGAACAGAAAAAGATGATACGGAAAAATCAACGCCTAATATAGACACAGAACAAGCCGCCAATGACCCTTTAGAAAAATATACGGTTAATCTTAATGAAGAAGCCAAAGCAGATAGAATCGACCCTTTAATTGGACGTGAACTTGAAATTGAGCGCACCATTCAAACCTTATGCCGTCGTCGTAAAAACAACCCCCTATTAGTCGGTGAAGCTGGTGTTGGTAAAACAGCGATTGCAGAAGGACTTGCAAAACGAATTATTGATAAACAAGTGCCTGAAATTTTAAATGATAATGTTATTTATTCACTAGATTTAGGCGCATTAATTGCTGGCACAAAATATCGAGGAGATTTTGAAAAACGCTTAAAATCTTTAATGAATCAATTAAAAAAACAGCCGAAATCTATTTTATTTATTGATGAAATTCATACGATTATTGGGGCAGGGTCTGCCTCTGGCGGGGTCATGGATGCCTCTAATTTAATTAAACCGATGTTAGCCTCTGGGCAATTGCGCTGTATTGGCTCAACCACCTATCAAGAATATCGGGGTGTTTTTGAAAAAGATCATGCCCTTGCACGGCGTTTTCAAAAAATTGATATTAGTGAACCCTCTATCGAAGAAACCTTTCAAATTTTGCGCGGTTTAAAATTTCGTTTTGAAGCCCATCATGACATTAAATATAGTGATGAAGCTTTAAAATCAGCCGCTGAACTTTCAGAACGTTTTATTACTGATCGTTTTTTACCCGACAAAGCAATTGATGTTATTGATGAAGCAGGCGCAAAACAACGTATTATCTCAGAAAATGAGCGTAAAGAAACCATTAATTCCGCTGAAATTGAAGAGATTATTGCTAAAATTGCCCGAATTCCTGAGCAATCAGTTTCTGCGAAAGATAAAGATACGTTAGAAAATTTAGAAAAAAACCTAAAAATGTTAGTTTTTGGTCAGGATGAAGCGATCAATTCATTGGCTTCTGCAATCAAATTATCACGCGCAGGATTACGTGATACCTCGAAAACTATTGGCTCATTTTTATTTTCAGGCCCTACAGGGGTTGGAAAAACCGAAGTAACGCGGCAACTTGCAAAAGTGTTAGGCGTTGAACTCATCCGTTTTGATATGTCTGAATATATGGAACGCCACACGGTTTCGCGTTTAATTGGCGCGCCCCCAGGTTATGTAGGCTTTGACCAAGGTGGCTTATTAACTGAACAAATAACCAAACATCCTCATGCGGTATTGCTTTTAGATGAAATAGAAAAAGCCCATATAGATGTTTTTAATTTATTACTACAAGTAATGGATCATG
>CAYROI010000014.1:0-31025 GCA_964425835.1 uncultured Methylococcaceae bacterium | reverse complement strand
TAATCAACGCTTGAGGATCAATGCCATTATTTTTAGATTTTGACATTTTTTCAATATTGCCAATAATAACCTTCGAACCATCCGCTAAAGCTTTTGCGGTAATGACTTTACCTTTGTCATTATGTTCTACTGCAACTTCAGTGGGATTCAAATAATGCTTTTGTCCATTCTCATTTAATTGATAATAGGTTTCAGCAATAACCATCCCTTGGGTTAATAAGCGTTTAAAGGGTTCATCAGAAACAATCAAACCTTCATCACGCAATAATTTATTATAAAAACGGGCATACAATAAGTGTAAGATTGCATGTTCAATACCGCCAATATATTGATCGACTGGCAACCAATATTTAGCACATTCATCTAACATTTTATCCGCATTAGGACTGGTAAAACGAGCAAAATACCATGAAGATTCCATAAAGGTATCAAATGTGTCGGTTTCACGTTTTGCTGCTTTGCCACATTGAGGACAATCAACATGAGAAAAAGTAGGATGTGTCGCTAAAGGCGATTGTGAACCATTTAAAACCACATCTTTAGGCAACTTAACGGGTAATTGTTCATCAGGAACAGCGACTGTGCCACAATCTTCACAATAAATAACAGGAATCGGTGCGCCCCAATAACGCTGTCTGGAAACCCCCCAATCACGTAAGCGAAAATTAGTTTTCCGCGCGCCTTTATTTTCGGTAATTAATTTATTGGCAATTGCACCAAATGCGGCTTTAAAGTCTAAACCATCAAATTCGCCTGAATTTTTTAGAATGCCTTTAGTCGTGAACGCTTGTTTAGCAATACAATCATCTTCGTTTTTTTCAGAATAAATAACCTGTTTAATAGGAATATGATATTTTGTTGCAAACTCGTAATCGCGTTGGTCATGAGCAGGCACAGCCATCACCGCCCCTGTGCCATACCCCATTAACACAAAGTTTGCAATCCACACGGGAATTTTTTTCCCTGTAATCGGATGAATAGCGACCATGCCCGAATCCACGCCACGTTTTTCCATGGTTTCCATTGCCGCTTCCGAGGATTCCATCGTTTTACATTCATGAATAAATGCGGTGAGTTCAGGCTTAGATTCAACGGCTTTTTGTGCTAAAGGATGTTCTGCGGCAACCGCTAAATAAGTCACGCCCATTAAGGTATCTGGACGGGTAGTATAAATACGTAAATCGTCCATACCCTCAACCGAAAAATTTATTTCTAAACCTTCTGAACGACCAATCCAGTTTGCCTGCATGGTTTTCACTTGCTCAGGCCAGTCGCCTAATTTTTCTAAATCGGCTAATAATTCGTCACCATAAGCGGTAATTTTTAAAAACCATTGCGAAATTTCTTTGCGCTCAACCGCCGTATCACATCGCCAACAACAACCATCAATCACTTGCTCATTAGCTAAAACCGTTGCATCATGCGGACACCAATTAACAGGAGCTGTTTTTTTATAAACTAAGCCTTTTTTTAATAACCGCAGAAAAAACCATTGTTCCCAGCGATAATAACTGGGATCGCAAGTGGCAAATTCACGTGACCAATCGTAAGCAAAACCTAATTCTTTCAGTTGCTCGCGCATATAATCAATATTTTCATACGTCCAATCGCTAGGATGTACGCCATGTTTCATCGCTGCATTTTCAGCAGGCAATCCAAAGGCATCCCAACCCATCGGTTGCATGACATTTTTCCCCAACATCCGTTGATAACGGCTAATGACATCGCCAATGGTATAATTGCGAACATGCCCCATGTGTAACTTACCACTTGGGTAAGGAAACATAGATAAACAATAATATTTTTCTTTGCTACATTCTTCAACGGCGTTAAATACACCACTTTGCGCCCAAGCAGCTTGTGCCTGATTTTCTATCATGGCGGGTTGATAATTTTCTTCCATGTCTCGTCTTTTATCGCTTAAAAAGGTTAGAATACCGCACAGACGCTTAAATCTAAAGCGCGTTTTTTCAAGGAGAATAAAAATGAGTAGAAATACCGATTTAATTCAAGCTTATGATACATTAATTGAACATCTATATGAGGCAATGGATGATACTTTACATTCTACAGCGGAAGCTTTGGAGATTGCTAAAGAAAAATTGAGTCAATTAGGGGGATTAACGCAAGAAGAAATAACCCACCTTGGGGATTATTTAAGCCGTGATATAAGTCATGCTGCCGTTCATGCGGAGAAAAAGGAAGAAGATTTATCGGCATGGTTAAAATTTGATCTTGATTTGATTGAAAATTTTGCATTAGATGCTTTTATGGAAATCGCCGACAAAACGCAAATAGAACTTGCAAAATTACGCCAACAAGCAGCAAAAATTCACCCTTATCATAGCGGTGAGATCACAGGGCCTGGTACGTTCAGTTGTGAAGCATGTGGTAAAGAAATCGCCTTTAAATCAACCAGTGAAATTCCCACTTGCCCAAATTGTAATGCAAAAGTTTTTGTTCGTAGTTGATATTGCTCTGTGAGAGCTTATAATGCCAAGACTATCTAATTGATTTAACGAGGAATCATAATGCGTCGGGTTATTTTTAATCAAAAAGGCGGGGTGGGAAAATCAACCATTACCTGTAATTTAGCAGCGATTAGTGCGGTTCAAGGTCGGAGAACCTTAGTGATTGATCTTGATATACAAGGTAATGCGACGCAGTATTTGCTCGGTGCAAAAGAAACCGATGCCAATAAATCCATTGTTCATTTTTTTAAAGATTCATTGAGTTTAGGGATTTTCGGGGGTGGACAAGGATCAGGGCTTAAAAGTTTAGTCCAAGAAACCCCGTTTCCTAATTTGTTCATTATCCCCGCCCACCCTGATTTAGAACCTTTACAAGGACGTTTAGAATCCCGTTATAAAATTTTTAAACTTAAAGAAGCCCTAGATCAATTAGAAAATTTTGATGATATTTATATTGATACCCCGCCTATCCTTAATTTTTATAGCCAATCCGCCTTAATTGCTGCCGATAAATGTTTGATTCCTTTTGATTGTGATGCGTTTGCTAAAGATGCACTCTATTCATTAATGCAGTCTTTATCTGAAGTTAAAGCCGACCATAATGAAAACTTAGAAATAGAAGGCATTGTGGTTAATCAATTTCAAAAACAGGCTAATTTACCCCAACAATTAGTAGATGAACTGCTTGAGGAAGGACACCCTGTGTTGGAAAGTAAAATATCGCCCTCGGTTAAAGTTAGAGAATCACATACTTATGCCCAACCCTTAATACATTATGCACCCAATCATAAACTTGCGGATGAATTTAGAGCTTTATATGCAGAAATTACCGCCTAAATAAACCAAAAAATTAAAAAAATAATCTTTTATTTGGCATTTTAAAATAAACATAACTTATTGAATAATAAATATTTATTATTCATAAAACACTAAAAACCAGATTAAAATTAATTTTAATTAGCCGCTAAAACCATCGCTTTATTTATTCTACCCTATTTAAAGTGTAGAATGAGCGGCAATACAGCACGGTAAGATGTTATATCCAGTTTAGAAGTTAGTAATAGCTTCAAAGTGGTGATAGGAAACAAAAGAGTAAACTCATTATCCAGCAGCACCTGCTTTATTAAGACGAATATATTTATAACGTTAGTAGCATACTAACAACCAACAAGAGAACAAAGATGGCAGATCGAGTAAACGGCACGGTTAAATGGTTTAATGATGAAAAAGGTTTTGGTTTCATTGCGCAAGAAGACAATAAAGACGTTTTCGTACATTATAGTGCAATTAACAGTTCAAAAGGTCGTAAGACTTTAGTTGAAGGTCAAACAGTGACTATGGAAGTAACCCAAGGTCAAAAAGGCTTACAAGCTGAAGATGTACAACCTGATTAATCGTTATTAGGTTTTAGATTCCAAAATGCCATACTGTACTTCACAGTATGGCATTTTTTTTAACTAACGATTCCCCAAAATAGATTAATGAACCAGATTCAATCTTTCGATGTCATTGTTATCGGCGGGGGGCCTGCTGGAACAACTGCGGCATCATTATTAGCTGAAAAAGGCTGGTCAGTTTGTTTGCTAGAAAAATCACATCATCCACGCTTTCATATTGGTGAATCCTTATTACCACTGAATATCCCAATCCTAGAAAAATTAGGCGTGCTAGACGCGGTAGATAAAATCGGGGTAAAAAAATATGCCGCTGAATTTAACTCGACTATTTCATACCATCAGCAGGATATTTTTTATTTTTCTAAAGCGATTGATAATCAATATCCTTACGCCTATGAAGTAAAACGGGCAGATTTTGATAAAATATTATTTGAAAATGCAAAAACTAAAGGTGTTAATGTTTATGAGGGCATTAATGTTAATGCGGTTGATCTTAATAAAAAACAAATCACTGCAATTGATAAACAAGGTCAGTCAGTTACATTTCAAGGGCGTTTTTTAATTGATGCCTCAGGACGTGATACTTTTCTTGCAAAAAAATTAAAGCTTAAGCAACGCAATCCTAAGCACCAGATGACAGCCGTTTATGCGCATTTTAATCAGGTTGAGCGAAGAAAATTAAAAGATGAAGGAAATATTAGTATTTATTGGTTCAAACAGGGGTGGGTTTGGTTAATTCCTTTAAATGACGACGTAATGAGTATTGGGGTGGTTTGTTATCCAAATTATTTAAAACAACGATCTCATACGCTAGAAATATTTTTGTTAGAGACGTTAAGCGCGATTCCAAAAATAAAGACTCGAATGGAAAAGGCGAAATTAATCACCGAGGTTAAAGCGACGGGAAATTATGCTTATCAATCATCAAAAATGACAGGGGATGGTTATTTATTAATCGGTGATGCCTATGCTTTTGTTGATCCTGTTTTTTCCAGTGGGGTTTATTTGGCAATGAAAAGCGCGGTTTTAAGTGTTGATTTAGTCGATAATCAATTACGCAGTGGTAGAAAAAACAGCAAACAAATTAAACAGTTTGAAGCTGAAATTTTATCAGGCATTAACGCATTTACATGGTTTATTTATCGTTTTAATACGCCTGTTTTACAGCGATTGCTGATGTCGAGTAATGATGACAGGGATAATGTTTGGCAAGCAAGAATGAAGGCTGCGGTTATTTCGGTCTTATCGGGTGATGTTTATGATAATAAAACAATTAAATTACCGCTAGGTTTATTTAAACTGCTTTATTATTTAATGTCATTGCGGGTTGTTTAAGTCTCATTATTGTATTATATATTTTAAATTTTAGCTGAAACTGTCCATCCATTATTCATGGATAACTTACCATTTAAAATGGTGGACTGGTTTGAAGGTATTTGATTTTAGTTCGTCTATTATCTAAAACTCAACCCCCTGCATCGCTTTTATCCCCTGACTAAAAGCATGTTTAATAGGCTGCATTTCAGTGACAGTATGAGCAATATCAATCACTTCTTCTGCCGCATTTCGACCTGTTAATATTAAGTGCATCCACGGCGGTTTTTTATCTTTGATAAACGTTGCAATTTCCTCGCCCGAAATCCAGTTGTAACCACAGCAATAATTAATTTCATCTAATAAAACTAAATCAAATTCTTCCGATAAAATTTTTTGTTGGGCAAATTCCCAGATTTTACGGCTGGTTTTTATATCTTGTTCTGGATTTTTAGTATCCCAAGTAAAGCCATCGCCTAACGTATGCCATTCAATATTTTCAAACTTTTCTGCCGCTTTTTGTTCACCCGTCTTCCATTGTCCTTTAATAAATTGAATGACGCAGACTTTCATATCCCAGCCCGCCGCTCTAAAAACCATCCCAAACGCACTGGAAGATTTACCTTTACCTTTCCCCGTATGCACTAAAATAATGCCTTGTCGTTTGTCTCTTGTTTTCATGAAAACCATTCTGCCATAACGTTGGGTTCACTGGCAAAATACCAGTGAATATAAGAAGCGCGTACATTTTTATAACTGATCCCTTTATCACCTCGATTAAGATTAAAACAAGCCTGTAAATTTTCATCATTTATTCGTGCTGAATGATGAAATTCATGTCCTCGCATACCATTTTCCTCATTCCGATAACCTAAAGAAACGAGTCGGTCTTTCATAACAGAAGTATAGGGAAAAACCCCCGCCATTTTCCATGATTTTCCATCAAGGTCAATTAATAAATGACCCAATAACATAGCACCACCACATTCTGCTAAAACAGGCTTATTTTGATTGATAAATTCTTTAATAGAATGCCAACTTGATGACGTTGATAATTCTTCTGCATAAAGCTCAGGATACCCACCTGGTAACCATAAAGCATCAGTATTTTCAGGAAGAGATTCACCTTTTATAGGTGAAAAAAAATGAATATTTGCCCCTTGTGCTTTTAAGTAATCAATATTACTCGGATAAATAAAACAACAAGCGGCATCATTGGCAATCGCAATATTTTTATCTTTTAATAAAGACTTATCTTGAGAGACAAGTCTTGGTTTTTTTTCAAAGGCAGTTAATGCAAAGAACAATCGCTGAGAATCTAAATGGAAAAATTCAGAAAAATTAGGAATACTTGCCTCTTCAGGTCTTTTTAAACCCAAATGTCGCTCAGGTAATTGTGGGGCATTTTTTTTCATCCATCCAAGTAATAGCGGTAAATGATGTTTTGCTAAGAGGTCTTCTAATAATTTCGCATGATGCAGGCTTCCCACTCGATTGGCAATAACCCCAGAAATTTTAAAGCCCAATTGAGTTGCATAGTCACAAAAACCTGACACTAAAGGCACGATTGAACCCGACATGCCTTTAGCATCCACCACTAAAATAACGGGGACATCTAAAACCGTCGCAAGATGCGCGCTTGAACCTAATTCCCCGACCCCCGTTGCACCATCAAATAGCCCCATCGCTCCTTCAATTAAAGCGATTTGTGCGGATTCTGAGTATTTATAAAATTGATTAATACAGACTTGTTCCCCCATCATTTTGGTATCTAAATTATAGGACGCTTGAGTTGTTATTGCTTGATGCCAAAAAGGATCAAGAAAATCAGGGCCTGCTTTAAAGGCTTGAACGTGGGTCTGTTGATTTTTAAAAAATTGTAATAGCGCCAACATAATCGTCGTTTTTCCACAACCTGATTGTGTACCGACTACTATTGCTGTTTTTGACATATTTTTTAAGGAGATGGGGTTAAAATTAAGTAAAGGTAAGTTTTATAAGCGGCAATAATGGCTAAAATTAGAAATATAACCCCACTAAACCGATGTAATAAGGTCATCGGAATTTTTTGTAGCAATGTGCGCCCTGCTAACACACCTAATGCAGAAGTCGTTATTAATGCAGCCGTTGCCCCTACCCAAACAGCGACAGGCAAGGCTGTACTACTTAAGCCAACAACGGCTAATTGTGTTTTATCACCAAATTCTGCAACCGTGATTAATAAAAAGGTGGTAAAAAAAAGATTATGACTACTTTTTTCTATGACTTCATCCTCGTCATTATCTAATCGTAAAGAATGCAGCCCAAAAAAGAAAAATAATAGCGCGACTGTGCCTGAAACAATATAACCAGGTAACCAATTAGCAATCGCGATACCAAAGATAACCGCTAAAGTGTTTAATAAGGTAAAAGCGGCTATTGCACCAAGTAAAACGGGAAAAGCTCGATACCTTGATGCTAAAGTCATACAAACTAATTGGCTTTTATCACCAATTTCAGCGGCAGCAATAAGCGCGTAACTAGTCACAGCGGTTGTGGTTGTTTCGGTTAAATTACCTAGAAAGAGGGGTTGAATAAAAGCTGGGAAAGTGTCTATAGTCACGGTGAGTATTTTTAATATAATGAAAAAAGGACTAACAACCTTTAGAATATTTAGTCAGTCCTATATTAATTTAGTTTTTTACTTTATTATTTTTCAGCAGGGGCTTCTTCTTTATCTTCACTTGCAGCACAAGTATTTTTATCAAACCCAGAATAGGCAGGACACCAACCTATATAGCCTGTTGTAATTAGCATTAGCCCTATAAGTAACAACAAAATTTTAGCTAAAAATAAAGAAATAAGAATCAAGGCAGCTCCCACGCCCATACGGATTTTTTTCTCTTGCTCGCCAACGTTATGTTCAAATTTAATTAAGCGTTTGTAATCAAAATTCATTTTAAAACCTCTTTTAATGTCAGTAGTTTGTAAGGATTCCCTATATAATGGGTATTTATAAAACAGTTTTCAATATACACAGCTAAAAAAAATGTGCAAGCGATAAAAAATGGATGTCTCTTTTCTAATTAATTCTTTAAATGATGCACAGCGTTTGGCTGTGACCGCACCTTCAAAATCTATGCTAATTTTAGCAGGGGCTGGCAGTGGTAAAACGCGGGTTTTAGTTCATCGTATTGCTTGGCAAATTCAAGTTGAAGGTTTGTCGCCCCATAGTATTTTAGCCGTTACCTTTACCAATAAAGCGGCAATGGAAATGCGAGAACGGATTGAAAAATTGTTAAAAATGCCAACGCAAGCCATGTGGATTGGTACATTTCATGGTTTAGCGCATCGAATTTTACGCCGTCATGCACAGGATGCAAAATTACCTGATGGTTTTCAAGTCATGGATTCTGACGATCAGCTTAGAATGATTAAACGCTTATTAAAATCATTAGAAATAGATGATAAAAAATGGCCACCTCGCCAAGTGCAATGGTTTATTAATGCCCAAAAAGATGAAGGTTTAAGGGCGGGGCATATTAGTGATAATGGCGATTTTTTTCTACATCAAATGCTTCAAATTTATAAAGCATATGAAGATACCTGTAATCGCTCAGGTTTAGTTGATTTTGCGGAGTTACTCTTAAGGGTACATGAATTATTACGTGATAACGAAAGTTTATTGCGGTTTTATCAACGCCGTTTTCGGCAAGTCCATGTCGATGAGTTTCAAGATACCAATACTGTCCAATATGCATGGTTACGTTTATTAACCGAAGGACAGGATAATTTATTTATTGTCGGTGATGATGACCAATCAATTTATGGTTGGCGAGGGGCTAAAATTGCCAATATTTTTAGTTTTCAACAACACTATCCAAATCACGAATTAATTCGCTTAGAACAAAATTATCGCTCAACCAATAATATCCTTCAAGCGGCTAATAAATTGATTAGCCATAATGGTAATCGGATGGGTAAGCAGTTGTGGACAGACAGTGGGCAAGGTGAATTAATTTCACTTTATTCTGCATTCAATGAACAAGATGAAGCTTATTTTGTGGTTGATCGAATTAAACAATGGCTGGAAAAAGGCGGTTTGAAAAAAGAAGTGGCGATTTTATATCGTTCTAATGCCCAATCACGTCAATTTGAGGAACGTTTAATGACTGCCGCAATTCCTTATCGTGTCTATGGTGGCTTGCGCTTTTTTGAACGTGCCGAAATTAAAAATGCACTAGCGTATTTACGCTTATTATCCAATCGAGATGATGACCCTGCTTTTGAAAGAATAGTTAATATGCCTACACGGGGTATTGGAACTCGAACATTAGATAATCTGCGTGATTTAGCCCGTAGCCAACAAATATCACTTTGGCAGGCGACAACAAATTTATTAAAAGAAAATTTCTTTTCAGCAAGGGCTGCCAATTCCTTGAAGAAATTTAGACAATTAATTAATGAGTTAGAAACTGATTGTGAAAGCTTAGCATTATTTGAAAAAGTTAAATTAGTCGGAGAACAAAGCGGTTTAATTGATTTTTATAAAAAGGAAAAGGAAGATCGGGGTGAAGCTCGGATTGAAAATTTAGAAGAATTAGTCAATGCTGCCCGTAGCTTTGATTATCCTCTCGAAGAGAATGAAGTTTTAGATGAATTAGATATGTTTTTAACCCATGCCACGTTGGAAACGGGAGAAATGCAAGGCGAGAATACTGATGATTATGTGCAATTAATGACGCTACATTCAGCGAAAGGCTTGGAATTTAAACAAGTATTTATGGTAGGTTTAGAAGAAGGCTTGTTTCCCTCAGGGCGTTCTATTGATGATATTGCACGTTTAGAAGAGGAACGACGGCTTTGTTATGTCGGGATTACGCGAGCCATGCAGCAGCTTTGTATTTCTTATGCCGAATCACGGCGACTTTATGGAAAAGAAAGTTATCCGAGTCCATCACGGTTTTTACGGGAAATTCCAACAGAATGTGTGCAGGATGTTAGAATTCGCGCCAATATTACCCGTTCTATTGGCGCAAATAAAAATCAATCTATCTTGCCGTCAACCAATCAATATAAAGCGGGGGAAAAAATTAGTCATGCTAAATTTGGACTAGGGACGGTTTTGCAAACCGAAGGTGAAGGCAAACAGGAAAAAGTGCAAATTAATTTTTATAAGGGTGGCTTAAAATGGTTAATATTGGCTTACGCTAAACTAGAACGGGTTTAAATTTATTAAGGGTAAAAAACAATGAATAGCTATAAACTTTTTATTTTATCTATAGTTATTTTAATTTCAGGTTGTGCAACCCCACCTGAAATTAAAAAACTTTCATTAAACCAATTGGAATATTTAGAGGTGCTAACAACTGCAGTAACGGTACAATCAGATGGTTTAATTTTGGTTGCAGAAAAGCTAAAACAAGAAGCGACAGGAAATATTGCTTGTCATCAAAAAAATACCATAGATCGTTTAAATGCATTAATGGAAAAAACGATTCCTACATTGAATAGAGAAAAACGCTTGGAAACCAAACGCAAAATATTTTCTCAAGCAGAATCCATTAGTAAAACCGCCAAAGATGCCCGAAAAAAACTAGCCACTGATTTTATTGCCATCAAAGAAAAAACCTTAGAATTACAAAGGTATCTGAAAAAAGTAAAGGAAGTCCAGACCATTCTTGATGCTTATATTCAATCAGAAAAAATGGGGGAACAACTTTTAAAAGCCACCGTAGGTCATACCAATGTTGATGGTTTTTTAGGAACGATTAATACTTATATTCCAAAAATTAAATCTGCAACCGATGATTTGAAAATTTTATTAAATGTTTTGAAAACCAATAGAGTGACACAATGACAGAAAAAGAATTGGAATTAAATATTTTAGAATTAATAGAACTAGCAAAAAGTATGGATGAACCTGACAGAACCTTTAAACTTAATGAAATAGATGCCCTTAAAATTCAATTACAAGGGGTTAGTTTAAGTGCGTTAAAATCCAAACTCAAACAAGTTAACTTAGTTGAACCCCAAGTTATAGATAAAGATATTACCGCTGTTGAAAGGGCGGCTAAAACTCAGAAAGCGGTAGTGGAAACTTTTGATTTTGGTGTTAAACTGATTAAAACCGCACTTAGAAGTTAATCTTTTTCCTCTTAAAGCCAAAGGTGTAATATGCGACGAATAGTTACCAGCTCTTATAGTTGTTTGTTATTTCTGAGAAAAATTACACTTTTTTCGCTAATATTTTTTTTAACGGCTTGCTCTATTGTTCCTAAGCGCGAGTTTTCAAACTACACCCATATTTTTGAACAAGCGCAAGTCATTGGTGAAGAAGTTATCATTGACTATGCTGTTGCTAAAAAAGAACAAGCGTGGTTAAAACATCAAGAAGAAGTACAAGCTGCCCGCAAAGATGTTTTTAATAGTAATCAACTATTAATGTCAACAGTTGCTATTGATGATATTGCCATTCGTCTTAAGGCTTGGAAGGTTCTTGGTTCTTATAATAAAATTTTAACGCAGCTGATTGCAGGTGAACCTATTAAGGCGGAGACGGGGAGTTTACTCAATCAATTGCTTAGTTTATCTATCAGTGGTTTACGTGATGCGGCAGCAAAAATATCACCATTTGCGAGTGTCTTAGATGCTATTTTTGTTGAAGTACAAAAAGGGTTTAAACGCCGTAAAATCGTTAAAAGTATTGAAAAAATATCACCCATTATTAGTTCACAGCTCATTGTGAATATGAAAAAAGATAGTGAATTATTTTATAAAGTGCGGTATGGCATTAACAGTCATCGCTACCAACAACTTAGAGTTGATATTAGTCGTCATATTGCAACTTTTATAAAATTGGCTAACCTTATAGATGCGCGGACTCAAAACTATAAAGTTTATCCTTTAGTTAATACGCTTAACAGACGTTTAGGACAAATAGCGACCTCATCAACAGGGCGAGGGTTTAAGCCGATTCGTTTAAATTTAAAAGCGGGAAAATCGCATAGCGTTATCATTGTCGCGCAATTACAATTATTGAAAACTCAAATTTTGATGCTAATAGCGCAAGCAGAACAACAAAATCGTGCGTTGGAAGCGTATAGAGAAATGCTAACGGCTTATGTTCGTTTATTAAGCCAAATGGATTTAAGTTTAAGGATCATGCAGCACGCTGCTAAAACAGGGACAGCATCCATGACACTGGGCGAAGATTTTGAAATCGCTTTAATTAAAATGCGCCAAGCATTTATTTATTATCAAAGAACCTATCCTTAGGAGTTTATAAAAATGTCACTTACTCAAGCTATTGCCACAGAACAATATCAACTTGCCTGTGATCAGTTAATGGAAATTGCCGAAGATTATAATGCTTCAGAAGAAGCTTCAGAAGTCGCGCTGGCTGCCGCTCAAGAATTAACCCTTCAATTTATTGATCAAACAATAGAGGATATTAATGATTTAAATCGTCAATATGATCGTTTTATTAACACAATGACAAGAATAATTGAGAATTTAGAACGAACAACGCTCGAATTATTATTAATTGAACCCTTAAAACAACGCTTACAAACGGCTAAAAAAAAGCGTATCAAACCCGTTGAAACCCAAACAAGTTGGGCTTATAAATTTGCCCAACTTATCGCATGGCTACGTGAACGGGCGGGGATGCGTTGATAAAAAAAGCCCAAATTAGCATTACAAAAAGCGTAATTTATTTAATTGCGGCTTTTTTGATTTTTGTTGCCCCTATTTTTATTCATTTTAATCCCATTTCAGGTCAAGTTCCTCAAATTGAGACAATGACTTTAACGGGGAAAAAAATTTCAAACCCACAATTAATTTATTTTTGGGCAAGCTGGTGCGGGACATGTAAAAAAATGCAAAAACCTATCTCAAAAATCCTAAAAAATTATCGAGGGGTAACCGTTGCGATAACATCAGGCAATCGTTTTAACGTAGGAAATTATTTATTGACGCAACAACTTGACTGGGTAACTGTCAACGACGAAGCGGGGAAGATTGCGAAACAATATTTTGTTAAGACTGTCCCCACTATTTTTATTTTGAACTCAAAAGGGGAAATAGCCTTTGTTACCTTGGGTTATGTTAGTGAGTTAGGGTTACGATTAAGATTGTGGCTGGCAAATTAACAAACTACGTGTTATCCGCTAAATATTCGTCTTTAAGTTTAAGATAATGCGTACAAGAATATTCCAAAAATTCTTTTTCACTCTCTGTTAATGCTCTCACTTTCTTAGCAGGTGACCCTAAATAAAGAAAGCCAGTTTCCAGTTTTTTACCTGATGGGACTAATGCGCCTGCACCCACCATGACATAATCATCAATAACGACATCATCCATAATAATTGCGCCAATGCCAATGAGACAATAATCCCCCACCGTACAAGCATGAACAACCGCGTTATGACCAATGGTGACGCCTTTGCCGATAATCAAAGGATGTGTACCACCTGCTACATAAGGGCTTTGATGGGAAACATGTAAAATACAGCCATCTTGTACATTCGTTCCCTCGCCAATGCGAATAGAAGCCACATCACCGCGAATAACACTCATCGGCCAGACAGACACCTGATCGCCTAAGATTACATCGCCAATCACAACAGCAGTAGCATCAATATAAACATTCGTTCCCACTTGGGGGTATTTATTTTTGAATTTTCTAAGGGACATTGTACCCACCTTTATTAAATTTTGATCGCCCATTATAAGACCTAAATAGGATTAATAACATAAAATTTCTCAGTAAGATAGGAAAAGAAGATTGTGTAAACAATTGTTTATTGTCCTATATTTAGGCATAATGCGTAAGTATTTTGAATAAGTTGGTCTTAATTATGAGTGAAATGATGTCTGTTGGAGTAGAAATTATGTTGGTTGGGATGGGAACTGTTTTTTTGTTTCTTGCTCTGCTAATTGTTATTGTCGATGTAATGTCAAAAACTGTTCAACGTTTTTTGCCTCAAGAAATTAATGAATTGCCTACAGTAGTTACTAATGTCGATTCTAATGTTATTGCCGCAATTAGTACCGCAGTCCATGAGTATCGAAAAAAATACAATACTTGAGTGTAGCGTATAACAAATACAATACATATAAATTATAAAATGACCTCTTTACCTTACAAAGGTAAACCATGACAACCCTATAAAGGTTACAGGAGAAACAATAATGGTAAAGGCTAATCAAGCTTTAGGTATTACCGAACTCGTTTTGCGGGATGCACATCAATCTATCCTAGCAACACGTCTACGCATTGAAGATATGCTGCCTATTTGTGAAAAATTAGATAGCATCGGCTATTGGTCAATAGAATCTTGGGGCGGAGCAACATTTGATGCGTGTATTCGTTACTTAGGTGAAGATCCTTGGGAGCGGTTGCGTTTACTTAAAAAAGCGATGCCAAATACGCCCCAACAAATGTTATTTCGAGGACAAAATATTTTAGGCTATCGTCATTATGCAGATGATGTTGTCGATAAATTTGTCGAACGTTGTGCCGTTAATGGCATAGACGTTTTTCGTATTTTTGATGCAATGAATGATATGCGTAATATTGAGCAGGCGATCAAAGCCGTTTTAAATACGGATGCCCATGCACAAGGGACAATTTCTTATACTACCAGTCCATTTCATACCATTCCTAAATGGGTAGAACAGGGAAAAAAAATTGAAGACTTAGGCGCGCATTCCATTTGTATCAAAGATATGGCAGGGTTATTAACCCCTTATGAAGCTTATGACTTAATCAGCCAATTAAAAAGCGCGGTTGATATTCCGATTCATTTACATTGTCATGCGACGACAGGCTTAAGTGTTGGTACTTATATTAAAGCGATTGAAGCGGGGGTTGATAATGTTGATACCGCTATTTCATCCTTAAGTATGACTTACGGACATAGTCCCACTGAAACTATCGTCGCAAGTCTTAAAGAACAAGCACGTGATACAGGCTTAGATTTATTAAAGCTAGAAGAGATAGCTTATTATTTTAGAGATATTCGCAAAAAATATGCCCAATTTGAAGGCAGTTTAAAAGGCGTTGATGGGCGTATTTTAGTCTCACAAGTCCCAGGTGGTATGTTGACCAATATGGAAAGCCAACTTAAAGAGCAAGGCGCTGCCGATAAATTTGATGAGGTTTTAAAAGAAATCCCCCGTGTTCGTAAAGATTTAGGCTATTTACCTTTAGTCACACCGACATCCCAAATTGTTGGAACTCAAGCGGTATTAAATGTTATAGCAGAGGAACGCTATAAAACCATCACCAAAGAAACCGCAGGGGTATTAAAAGGCGAATATGGGGCAACGCCTGCACCTGTCGATGAAGCTTTGCAACAAAGGGTGTTAAAAGGAGAAATGGCGATCACTTGTCGCCCAGCTGATTTACTAGAACCAGAAATGGAAACCTTAACCTCAAGTCTTGTTGATAAAGCCAAAAAAGAAGGGGTTACGCTATCAAAAAATATTGAGGAAGATGCCCTTATTGATGGTTTATTTGCCCAAGTAGGCTGGAAATTTATTAGTAATCGCGGTAATCCCGATGCATTTGAACCCTTACCAAATCCACAAGCGATAGCTGAAGAGAGTGTCGTAAAACAAGTGCCAGAGACAGAAATGTATAGCGTTAATGTTGATGGGAGAAATTTTAATGTCGCTGTGGGTGTGGGTAATACGGCACTTAATATTCAAGCGGCAGAACCCGCATCAGTTGCGTCAACTCCTGTTGTTAGTAGCGGTGCGACCATTGAATCCCCAATGGCAGGGACTATTCTTAAAATTAATGCGACAGTAGGAAGTCAAATTAATGAAGGCGATGTGGTATTAATAATGGAAGCGATGAAAATGGAAACCGAAGTTCGGTCAAAATTTTCTGGCATCGTGAGTGCGATTAATATTAAAGAAGGGGATGCGGTGAATGTATCCCAAGTCTTAATTAATTTGTAACTAAAATCATACGCCTAATTTTTAAAGACACGGTAAGATTTGGTATCCCCCTCTTCTACCGTGTTTTTTTGTTAAAAGAAAAAACTAAACTTTAAGGGATATTTAATGGAAAATCTCATTACACTTTGGCAAAGCACAGGACTTTATAACTTTAGCCTAGCGCAAGCCTTCATGATGCTTGTTGGCTTTTTATTATTATTTTTAGCGATTAAAAAAGGCTTTGAGCCGTTATTATTATTACCCATCGGCTTTGGGGCAATTTTAAGTAATATTCCTGTGGCAGGTATTGCTGATGAGGGCGGCATTCTTCATTATCTTTACTTGGGGATTAAAACGGGTGTTTTTCCCCTATTAATTTTTATGGGCGTTGGCGCAATGACTGATTTTGGTCCGATGTTAGCCAATCCTAAAACTTTATTTTTAGGGGCTGCGGCACAATTTGGAATCTTTGCAACGCTTTTAGGTGCATTAGCCTTAAATATAGTGCCAGGCTTAGATTTTAGTCTTAAAGATGCGGCAGCAATTGCTATCATTGGTGGGGCTGATGGTCCTACGGCTATTTATGTTGCCTCAAAACTTGCCCCTGATTTATTAGGGGCAATTGCGGTTGCCGCTTATTCTTACATGGCCCTCGTCCCTTTAATTCAACCACCTATTATGCGTGCGTTAACTTCTGAAGATGAACGCAAAATAGAAATGATCCAATTAAGACACGTTAGCCAAACGGAAAAAATTATTTTTCCATTAACACTGTTAATTTTATGTGCTTTATTGCTACCTTCTTCTGCGCCTTTAGTTGGTATGTTTTGTCTAGGTAATTTAATGAATAGTTGCGGTGTTGTGGAACGCTTAAGTAAAACCTCACAAAATGAACTGATTAATATAGTGACTATTTTTTTAGGTTTAGCGGTAGGATCAAAATTAAGTGCGGAAGCCTTTTTAAAAATAGAAACCTTAGGGATTTTAGGATTGGGGGCAATTGCTTTTTCTATTGGAACTGCTTGTGGGGTGATTATGGCGAAAATTATGAATAAATTTAGTGATACACCAATCAATCCATTAATTGGTGCAGCGGGTGTATCAGCCGTACCAATGGCAGCACGTGTTGCGAATAAAGTTGGACTTGAAAGTAATCCCCATAACTTTTTATTGATGCACGCCATGGGACCTAATGTGGCAGGTGTTATTGGTTCAGCAGTTGCAGCGGGTGTTTTATTGAGTTTAGTTGGATAAGAGCGACTATAATATTATGTTACCTGCAACTAATTCACAATCAAATGAAAAGCGATCTGCAGCTAGTTGGATTAATTTACCTAGTTTAGGACTTAGCTTAAAAGCCTTGTTTAGCAGTTATTTAATGGTCATCGGTTTTGGTGCAGTGCTTGCTAGTGCGCAATTACTAATGACTCATGGCATGGCTGATGGAAAAATAGGTCTTTCTATTGATGATATCGTTTATAGTTATCATGGCGACCCTAAAAACAGTGAAATAGAGTTAAAGCTCAATGGCTCTATGAAAGATAAAGCCCCGCAAGAAGAGCGGATTAAAATTATAAAATGGGTGCGTAATGGGACATCTAACAAAGAATGGAACAGTGAAATAAAAGAAATTTTTGATAACCGTTGTATTTCCTGTCATAGCACTATCCCAGGATTACCTGATTTCACCCAATTAGAACAAGTTTTAGCCGTTTCTAAACACAGCGAAGGCGCATCTGCGTCAACATTAACGCGTGTCTCTCATATACATATTTTTGCTATTGCCTTTATATTTTTCTTTAATGGGCTTATATTTAGTTTGAGTATTGGTATCAATCGTTGGATTAAGGCGTTAATTATTAGCTTGCCATTTTTTTGTTTAATTTTTGATGTTTTTTCATGGTGGTTAACGAAAATTAATCCTGAATTTGCTTGGATAACCATGATTAGTGGGGTGAGTTATGCCTTGATTTCTGCCTATGTATGGTGTATTTCTATGTATCAAATGTGGATATTACCACTAAAGGGAAAAGCCTATACAATCAATGCTTGGCGAGATTAATTTTATTATTATATTTTCCTAAAACCATTGGCTATTTCCTTAGTTATTCAAAAAAAGGGAAAAAAGGAGGTGCAACCCTTTTTATTTACGCGGCTGGATAAACTACTTTGGCATCGCCAATCAATATCAACAAACCGTTGATTTAGACGGTTGGATACAGCGAAGAATTAGAATGTGTTATTGGAAGCAATGGCGCAAGCTACGAACGAAAATACGAAATTTAATGAAATTAGGGGGTTGAAAAATACGCCACAATATTCCCTCGTTCCCACGCTCCTGTGTGGGAATGTATAAGAGACGCCCCCCTTTTAACAGAACAAAAAAGGGTCAACAACACACTCAAAATGCTGCCGACCCCGAAATTTATTTTTTTGTTTATTTCATATAAATAGTTATCTCATTGGCTACTCTCCTGTGGTTTTAAAAAATTTTGTTAGGCAATAAAATCAAAATCTGCGGTGGTTAAGGTCGTTGCATCGACCCCTGTTAAGGTCACTAAATCGACGACTGTGTCGCCACTACTAATAGTTGCTGAAGGATTAGAAGTAGAAGTAGAAGTAATATCCACGGTTGATACCACCGCATCCCCATTAGTCTTATTCCAAACGACAATCAGGTTATTATTAGTAATAGAAGCAGAATTACCAAAGGTAAGCGCATGTCCACCCCCCGACATAATATCTCCTAGCATTGTGCCGTCATTAGCTGTAGGAGTAGTACCACTACCATTTCCCGTATAGGTTTCCCCTTTCAAAACAACAACTGCTTCGGCAGCCGCTAAAGTCGTTGGAATGGCAACCGTTTTGACACCAAAAATAGAAGTGGCAGTGACGGCTGTCCCCACCCCATCTATGACATTTGTAGTATTACTAGCAGTTGCTGTATCAGCGGTTGTTAAACTAATTTGCAAGGTATCATCTGCGACCACAAAATCAGTCACTGTTGCCCCAGAAGATTTAATCGCAAAGGTATCATTTCCTGCCCCCCCTGTTAATTTATCAGCAACGCCAGCAGTAGTACCAACACTACCTGTAGTACCTCCTTCCGTACTCAGTAAATCATTCCCCGCACCGCCATCAAGGGTATCAATACCTGAGCTACCAGAAATAGAATCCGCGCCTGACCCAGCAGTCACTTTATTGCCTACTGTTCCTGTACCTACCCCAGTCATTCCACTAATTTTTAAAGTCCCTGTAAACGCAGAGGCATCTAAACTGTCATTTACGGTATTAGCCCAAGACGTAATCGTTAAATCTTTATCGCCAGTAACGATGACTTTTTTTGCAGAGCCATCAGTTAATGTGCCAACCGTTGTTGCCGAATTAGTATTACTGATTTCTAAAGTGCCAGCATTGCCTTTAGATGCCGCTGTTGAAGTTGCTGCTGTAAAAGTAGTTGGTAACGCAATCGCAGTTTGATTAGCCTGCACATCCAATTTAAGCGTCCCCGATGCACTGGTAAAATCACTGTCTACGTTATTAATATCTATCGTAGTACTACCTAAAGCACCCACAACCGAAAGCTTAACGGTTGAATTATCATTAACGGTTAAAGCACCTGTTGTTGGAACGGTTATATCCACTACATCAAAAGCGGCTTTGCTTAAATCAGCCGCTGCTGCAGCAGCATCAATTTTTAAAGTTGAAACCCCTGTATTACCATCAATCAGTTTGACATCTTTAAATGCGTCTACTGAGCCAACAAAAGTTATATCTTTAGTCCCTAAGAGGGTTACCACAGGGTTAGACGCGGCTGTTGACTTATCAACTAATGGTTCAGTCGCATTACTAATATTTAACACCGAGGCGGCGGTTTCAGATTTAATCAGTAATTTTTCTATATCGCCTGTTGTTGTAGTTGAGTTAGTCACGGTAAATGCCGTGCCTGTTGCTGGCGTGCCTTGTAAATTCAAGGTAATACTATCGTTTCCCCCAGATCCCCCTGCAATAGACAAAGCCGTTGGATTCGCGGCGATATTAGCAACAAAAGTATCATCGCCTGCCCCGCCTGTTAAACTAACCGAAGTTGCACTGCCGCCATCAATCGTAACCGCCCCTGAAGTCCCTGTAGAGAGCGCGTCTACCTTCAATGTAGCGATATTAGACCCTGCGACAATAGTGCCAACTTTAGCAGACGAGACGAGTTTAGCCGTTGCCGTTGCACCTGCATTAGCCGCACTAAAGTTTAACGACTTCGCACCTGAGACGGTTGATAAATTTAACCCGACTGAATTAGTTGTTGTACTCACATTGAGAGTTTCAATATTGGTAATTGCAGGGGCTAAAGTTGAGTCAAATGTTAACATTTCAACATTTAAAACATCGGCATCTGAGGTTGAAGGGTCAGTAATCACATCGGTTGATTGCAACGTCCCTTGCGCACTGGTGATTAAATCATTACTTGCTGTACCAATAATATTATCCGTTCCTGTGGTCAAGGTAATCGCTAAGGCATTATCTAATGCCGTATTAGCAGTTGTAACCGTGGTCGCATCCTCAGTCACGCCTGTAAATGCTGTTGCGGCTAAAGCAACATTATCGGATTTCAAGGTTTCGGAAAAATACTTAGAGACCGCATTTTTATTGGCAATCAATGCGGCATCAGATACCCCTTGTGTGGTGGTATTGGTCTTAGCGGCGGCAATCATATTGACAATGGCCTGTTCTTTAGTCATTGTTCCCTTATCAATATGACCTGTCCAAAACGCTAAACCTTCCGCATCTGAGGGACGATTTAAAAGATTCGTATAAACCGCATTAATAAACTCGGTGCTGGTTTGTGTAGAGGGATAAAGGGTGGTATATTCCGATGCTTTTGCCATATCTTCGGCAATTTTTTGCAAAGAAAATAATTCCTTAGCCGAATCGGTGGCTGTAGAATCAGCCGCTGCAAAAAAAGTATCAAAAGATTTTTGCCAAAAAGTAAACCCTGTTGCATCAGCAGCTCGATTAAAATAAGCGGAATATAATTCCAATACACTATTTGCTTGAGTCGTGGTAGCCATGTCTTTTCTCCATATCAAAATAAGTTAAAGTAGGTTTTTGTTTCTACAATTAACCTATTCGGGATAGGATTTTGGGTTTATTTTCAAAATTTAAAAAAAATTTAAAAAAATAAATTTTTCCTTAAAAGTGTACGGTGGTGAAACCCATTTTTACGCTGCGATTGACATTTCTTCAATTAATATTGAACCTGTGTGAATATTCCCCCGCCTGTCGACATCATTGCCTACCGCAACCAAATTTTTAAACATATCTTTTAGATTAGCCGCAATCGTGATTTCTTCGACAGGATATAAAATTTCGCCTTTTTCAACCCAAAACCCAGCCGCGCCGCGTGAATAATCACCTGTCATTTGATTAACCCCTTGTCCCATTAATTCTGTTACTAATAAACCCGTATCTAATTTTTTTAACATCCGCTCAAAATTATCACTGCCCGAATCAATGCTTAAATTACGAACGCCCCCTGCATTCCCTGTGGTTTGTAACCCGAGTTTTCTAGCCGAATAACTGCTTAAAATATAACGCTTTAAAACACCCGCAGCGATAATATCACGATTTTTTGTTGCCACACCTTCGGCATCAAAAGCACCACTTCCTAACGCATTTTTTAAATGGGGTTGCTCGTAGATATGAATAAAATCTGGGAAAATTTGTGTATCCAAGCAATCTAGTAAAAAAGTTGATTTCCTATATAAACGACTGCCACTAATTGCCCCGATGAATGAACTTAACAAACCTGATGCCATTTCAGGACTATATAAAACAGGGGCTGTACGTGTTGTTAAAGACCGACTGCCTAAACGTCTTAAAGCCCGTTCCGCTGCCTTTTTACCAATATTTATCCCATTTTCTAATGCGTTGGGGTCACGAGCGATACTGTACCAATAATTAGTCTGCATATCATCCCCTCGCTGGGCAATCACAGCACAGCTTGTAGAATGCTGTGTGGCTTGTTGTCCTTGTAAAAAACCCAAGCTGTTACCCAATATTTTAATACCTTGGTGACTATTAATACTTGCACCATCTGAGTTACTTATTTCTGCATGGAAACTCCGTGCCGCATCTTCACATTCAATCGCTAATTGAATCGCTGTTTCCACTTCTAATTCCCACGGATGATTAAGTTCTAAATCAGGAAACGCTGTGGCCAGTAATTCAGGATCGGGGAGTCCTGAAAATTCATCTTCATTGGAAAACTTAGCAATACTACAAGCGGCATTAACGGTCTCACGGATAGATTTTTCTGATAAATCCGTACTACTTGCAGACCCTTTTCGTTGACCAAAATAAACGGTAAGTCCTAATCCTTGGCTACAATCATGTTCGATGGTTTCAACTTCACCTAAACGCGCACTGACTGACAATCCATTGCTGGTGCTTAAGCCTACTTCTGCCGCAGTTGCCCCTTGTTTTTTGGCTTCATTAAGTGCGTCTTGGACGCGGTTTTTTAGTGATTCAATTTGATCTGAGGTTTGCAAAATACAATTTCCTTAAATTACGATGTAAAAAACAGGTTTTTACAAATTTATCATGATAAATAAAGGGTGAAAAAACTTGTTTTTCACGCATTTTTATTAATTCCCTATCTTAAACGCTTGTTCCACCGACGGTTAGGCTATCAATTTTTAAGGTAGGTTGTCCAACACCAACAGGAACACTTTGCCCTTCTTTTCCACAAGTTCCAACGCCACTATCTAATTCTAAATCATTGCCGACCATAGATACTTTAGTTAATACATCAGGCCCATTACCAATTAAAGTTGCGCCTTTCACAGGGCGGGTAATTTTTCCATTTTCAATTAAATAAGCTTCGGTGGTTGAAAATACAAATTTACCTGAAGTAATATCCACTTGCCCGCCACCAAAATTTTTAGCGTATAACCCTTTCTTAACCGATTGAATAATTTCATCAGGATGATGTTCGCCTGCAAGCATGTAGGTATTCGTCATTCTGGGCATCGGTAAATGCGCATAAGACTCACGCCGACCATTACCTGTTAATGCGTCTTTCATTAATCGTGCATTGAGTTTGTCCTGCATATAACCTTTAAGAATCCCTTTTTCTATTAAGGTGGTTTTTTCAGTGATTGTGCCTTCATCATCAATATTCAATGACCCTCGACGATTCGCTAATGTCCCATCATCAACCACGGTACATAAATCTGAGGCGACACGTTCACCTATTCTGCCACTAAAAGCCGAGGTTTTTTTGCGGTTAAAATCCCCTTCTAAACCATGACCAATCGCTTCATGCAATAAAATACCAGGCCAACCCGATCCTAAAACAACAGGCATTGTTCCAGCAGGGGTATCAATGGCTTCTAAATTAACTAACGCTTGTCTCAAGGCTTCTTTACCATACGTTAATGCACGCTCTTCATTAATAAAATAATGGTAATCCGTCCGTGATCCCCCCCCCATGCTTCCTTGTTCACGGCGACCTTTATCCTCAATAATCACGGTCACATTCATTCTTACTAAAGGTCGAATATCAGCAGTTAATGCGCCTTCTTGATTGGCTATGAGTATATGCTCATGAACACCTACAAGACTAATAATAACTTCTTCTATTCGCGCATCTAATTTCCGAGTTTCACTATCAACTCGGCGTAATAAATCAACTTTTTGTTGGTCAGAAAATGATTTTAACGGATTTGCACTCGAATAATAAGACTTCCAAGCGAGCGGGGATTTTAGTGCAATTTGGGTATTTTGTCCTTGTCTAACAATCGCTTTAACATGGTTAGCAGCTTCTAAGAGAGCGGGTAATTCAATACGATCACTATAGGCAAAACCCGTTTTATCACCACAAACAGCACGAACCCCCGCACCTTGCTCTATGTTATAACTCCCTTCTTTAATAATGCCTGATTCTAAAACCCATGACTCATGGTGACTAGATTGAAAATATATATCCGCAATATCGACTTTTGCGGATAAAAGTTGATTCATGACTTGATCTATTTGTTGTGACTGTAATCCATTCGGTGTAAGAATGGCAGCTTTACTAAGGTCTAAAATATCAATGAGCATAAGTTATTTTGATTAAATTTAAAAAGGATTGGTGTCTATTTTCTATGTTCGTGTTCCCATACTACCTTGTGTTCCACTCAAATTCGCAATACCTCCTGACATTTTTATCCGTTCATAAACGCCCTCTGTTGGCGCAATCCAAACAACCCCAGGACCTGTAAAAGTTTGTAATAACCCTTCACCACTGGTGACGGATTGAAATAACGTTTTTCCTGATTTTTCGGCATGAAATTGAATCCCTCCTGTTCTGACGAAGGCAAAATTACCATCAACGGAAAGTTTTTCATTCGCTTTTAATTCATACACCAGTAATTCTTCAATAGGAACAGGTGAGACTAAAACAACAATGCCTGTCCCTTTTATTTGCGTTTGAAAAAAACCTTCGCCGCCAAATAATGCACTGGAAACATTACCTTGTAATTTAGCACTAACGTCTAACTTAGCGGATGCACAATAAAATGCCCCTTTATCAACAATTAAAGCATCGTCATCAATATTAAATAACAAATAATGCCCAAAACTAGGCTCTAAATAAATTTCACCCGTGCCTTTAATACGTGATTGAAATAAAGTTTCACCCGTAATAAATTTACGCATTAAACCTTTACTAATACCTTGGGTACTTGATTCTAGTTGCAAATTTCCTTTCATAAAATATAATGCCCCAGGTTCTATCAAAGTTTCACTGTGATCAAGCTTAATCCGAATCATTTTTAAATGAATGTTTGCTTGATTAGCAAAGAAAACTTTTTCAGCGGTATTTAAGTCACTTGAACCTTTTAAAGACTTATACTGCACCACTTCAAAGGTTGCCCCAGGCACTTTTTCAATTTCTACAACTTCAAATGGATCAACGTCACTCATCTTTGCACCTTAACTGGGTTTGTGTAATTAAAAATATAAAAAAGGGATCATAAACCATTATATTTTAAAAATTTACCCTCTGTCTTCAATAATCTCTGAACGCAGATTTTAATCCTTAATTCTTCATTTAAACATTCATTATTTTCTATGCATAAACCCTATGATTTTGTTGACTGGTTTAGAAATTCAGCCCCCTATATTCACGCCCATCGTAACCGAACTTTTGTGATTTGTTTTGGGGGAGAAATGGTTGCCAATGATGTTTCCAGTTTAATCCATGATGTCGCTTTATTAAAAAGCCTAGGTATTCGTCTGGTATTAGTGCATGGCATACGTCCACAAATTGATTCTCGTTTAGCACAACGATCTATTTTGCCACAGTTTAAAAATAATTTACGCATTACCGATAAAGCCTGTTTAAATTGTGTTAAAGAAGCCGCAGGCACGGTTAAAATTGAAATTGAAGCGTTATTATCAATGGGACTCCCTAATTCACCAATGGCGGGGGCTAAAATTAAAGTTGCTTCGGGAAATTTTGTAGTCGCCAAACCTTTAGGGGTAATTGATGGCATTGATTATTGTTATACAGGCGTTGTTAGGCGTATAGATCATCGTGCTATTCACCAACAGCTTGACCAAGATAATGTGATTTTGATTTCACCCATTGGTTATTCACCCAGTGGGGAAATATTTAACTTAATCGCAGAACAAGTTGCTATGGAAGTTGCTTGTGCGTTGTCTGCTGAAAAATTAATTTTATTGACAGAAGAAGATTGTATTTCAGCAAAAACAAAAAAAATCATTCAACAAATGACGACAGTTGAAGCACAAAATTTTTTAAATCAATCGACAAATATTAATCTATCTATTAGTCGAACAATAAAAGTGGCTATTCAAAGTTGTCAACAAGGTGTTAAGCGGGTACATTTAATTAATCGACGACAAGAAGGCGCATTATTATTAGAGCTTTTTACCCGTGATGGCGTAGGGACATTGATTAGTTCTGCAGCTTTTGAAACCTTACGTGATGCTAATTTAAATGATATTGGGGGAATTGTTGAACTGATTAGTCCATTAGAGAAGCAGGGTAAATTGATTAGACGTTCCCGAGAAAAATTAGAAATGGAAATTAGCGATTATCGTGTGATTGATCGAGATGGGTTAATTATCGCTTGCACGGCATTCCATTTATTAGAAGAAAAAGGGGCGGCAATCATGAGCTGTCTTGCGGTTCACCCTGATTATCAACATCAAGCACGGGGAAAACGTTTGTTTGATTATTTACTTAATCAAGCAAAACAACAACAAATAAAAACATTATGGGTTTTATCGACCCAAACAAGCCATTGGTTTTTAGAGCGTGGGTTTCACACTTCTGATAAACAGTCGTTGCCAGTGTCTTTAAAGGCTCATTATAATCCTGATAGAAATTCAAAAATTCTCTATAAAGACATTCCACTTTAATTATGAATACTAAAAACCTGCCTATTTGCATATTACAAGTCTCGGATTTACATGTTTTACCTAAAACAGACGATACCTTATTAGGCATTGAGACTGAATATTACTTTAAAAAAGTTTTAGCATCCGCTTATGAACGCTATGGAGAATTTGATTTAATCCTTGCAACAGGCGATTTGGCGCAACAACCTTGTGTTTCTAGTTATCAGCGTATTCATAAAATATTTTCTCATTATCAAACCAAAACCGTCTGTTTCCCAGGTAATCATGATGATTATTCATTAATGAGCTGGCTGTTGAATAAAGATTTAGTGTGTTGTGATAAGCAGACATTATTAGGTGACTGGCAAATTATTTGTCTTAATAGTCAAAAGCCTAATGAGCCTGGTGGAAACTTAGCCGCTCAAGAAATTAATTTTTTAAAACGCGCGCTAAAATCAAATAAAAAACCTTATATCATGGTCTCTGTGCATCATCATTGTCTTCCTTGTGAAAGTGAATGGTTGGATACCATGTTGATTGAAAATAGTGTGGAATTTTTTGAATGTTTGACGGCTTATCCCAACGTAAAATTAGTGGTAACAGGGCATGTTCATCAAACAATAGAGACCCAACAACAAGGTATTGATGTTTTAACAACCCCTTCAACGTGTTTTCAATTTAAGCCGAAGTGTAGAAATTTTACCTTGGATTCTATTAATCCTGGTTATCGAATTATACAATTGTTTCCTGATGGCACATTTAAAACCCAAGTTCATCGGTTGCCTGGAAAACAGGATGAATTAGAGAATCATCAGAATGGTTACCGGTAAAAATTTTGTAGCCCGTATGTAGCTTGCGAAATACGGGAGGGATACTACATACAGGCTACATTGTGCATTCGCTCAAATAAAGTCATGTCAATTTGTTGCATAATGATAATCGCTTGAGATTCTAACTTGTGTTCAATTTCTTGTCGTAAAATATTACGAAAATGGGCAAAAATCATTAAAGCGATTAATAATGCGGATGCTAAACTGATTAACAAATAGGAAATAAGTAAAGTACGATGAATAGTCATTTAAAAAGGCAACCGCTGATTAAAATAATTTATCTGAGTTTGTTTTTGTTGGTTCATAACCCAAGTTTCGCTGACAATAGTCCATTGGTAAATTACCACTGGGGGAGAGGATTCTCTTTTCCTAGTCTAAACTTAACGCTAGGTGGCTATAGTGATATTTCATACAGAATTAATAAAACAGGTCCTCAAACAGCAAAATTAGATGATTTTAGTTTCTTTGTTAGTTGGTCGCCTCACGATAGGATTCGCTTTTTTTCTGAGGTAGAAATGGAGAGCCTAATGACCAATCGTCGAATTGCTAACTTTTCTGAGTCCTTCAGTATAGAACGACTATACGTTGATTTATTGGTTTCAGATAGCCTTACTTTCCGACTAGGACAATTTTTAACCCCTGTAGGTTATTGGAATGTTATCCATATTTCCCCTTTAACATGGACAACAATGCAACCATTAGTCACTAATGAGAATTTTTTTCCTTCACGGATTAATGGCATCATGTTCTCGAAACAATGGATTATTAATCAACATGATTTAGATATTTCCATTTACGCTGATGATTCAAAAAATTTGAATGTTCGCCAATTAACGCCGCAACAAATTACCCCAGAAACAACCTTTAAATACGCTTTGGGGACTTCAATTAAATATCAAATCAATCATAATCTCACTCTTGGTTTTTCTTATTTAGCCTTTACTAAATTAACACAATCCCAAACAGCAGTTAATCACTTAGTTGGTTTAGATTTCCTCTGGCAAAATAAAGGCTATGAAATACAAATGGAATGGGCTTATCGGTATGCAGCAGATCAACAAGAAAGTGAATTAGGGGGGTATATTCAAGGCGTTATCCCCTTAGGTTATAATTTTTTTACCGTAGGGCGTTATGAATTATTAAGTGGACGGCATCAACCTTTTTCAATTAATTTTAAAGGCACTGTTCAATTGGGTGTCTTTGCTTTAGTCTGGCGACCCGTTTCCCCTTTAGTTTTTAAAACCGAATACCGTTTTGGAAATAATAATCAACAACTTGCACCGAATGGTTTTTTTAGCTCGATTGCGGTGTTGTTTTAATGATAATCAAACGTGTATTACCGCCATTTTTACTGGTCTGTTTACTTGGTTTTAACACACCCTCATTCGCTGATAAAATTTTAGTGATTGTTGCTAAAGATGCGCCGATAACAAAACTTACACTGCAACAGTTAGAAAATATTTATCGAAAAAAAACCCAACTTAATGCAAATAATAAACGCTGGATTCCGCTTAATCTAGTTATTGAAAACCCACTGCGGCAAGCATTTTCTGAAAAAGTTCTTAAGCAACCCCCTGAAGAAATGGAAGCTTTTTGGAATATTCAATACTTTAATGGCATTATGCCGCCTTATGTTGTCGCTTCTAATGAAGCGATGTTGCGTTTTGTGAGTAGCACGCCCAATGCAATTGGTTATATTCACAACTGTTATTTAGATAAACGCGTACGCGTGCTAATTAAATTAAATTTTAGAGCCTCTTCAGCCTATTCTTGTCCATAAAAAATACGAAACAATCCAGTGGTATTATTCTACTGTTACCGATTTTGCTAAATTCCTAGGTCTATCAACATTAATATTACGGTGTAAGCCCGCATGATAAGCCAATAATTGTAGCACCACTATTTGACCAATCAAATTAAAAGGCTTTTTTATATGTGGTATTTTTATATAGTTTACTTCACAAGAAAAATCAAACCTGTCACCTGCCAAGGAATCAATCACAAAAAGTTGCCCTCCCCGTGTTGCTACCTCTTCTCCATTTATCATTGTTTTTGCGGCAACTAATTCATCGCCCAATAAAATCAAAACAGGCATTCCATATTCAATTAAAGAAATACTTCCGTGTTTAAATTCTCCTGCATACATAGATTCTGCATGAATATAAGCCGTTTCCTTTAATTTCAAAGCCCCTTCCAATGAAATGGAATAATCTAATCCTCGTCCAACAACAAACATATTTTGATGACCTGCCAATTGTTTAGCATAATTTTTAATCGTATCTTCTTGTTCTATTATTTTTCCTATCACAGTCGCAAATTCATCAATTTTCAACAACCATTTACTTAAGTATTTTGGTTCTGGGTTTCGTAAAACTTCAATCAAAAAAACTGCCGTGATAAATTGATTAATAACCGCTTTTGTACTAGGAACAGCGACTTCAGCCCCTGCGCTAAGATTAATCGTTAAGTTACCCATCATGCTAATCGTACTGCCAACCACATTAATAATAGAAATAACGTTAGCACCCTTAGATTTTGCATAACGTAATGCTGTGACGGTATCCGCTGTTTCCCCAGACTGACTCATTCCAATAACAAGCGTTTTTTCATTGATAATCGGTGGATTATATCGAAATTCTGAGCCAATCTCCCAAGATACGGTTTGTTTTAGTCCGACATGTCTTGCAAACACAGAAGCAAAAACCCCACTATAAGATGCCGAACCACAAGCAATAAATATGACTGAATCAGGACTTGTATCTTTTATAAATGCTATTATTTTCTCAGCTTTATCTATTAATGCCCTTTTTAAGGCACGTACAGAATCAGATTGTTCATCAATTTCTTTTCTTAAAAAATAATCATACCCTGATTTTTCAGCCGCTTTCACATCCCAATCAACATTGACATGTAATCTATCCACCTCGGTGCTATCAAAATTAATCAGCTCTTCATGATCTAAAGTAAGATGAACCGCCTGTCCATCTCGTAAGATATTTATATTGCGATCATAGCCAATAAGACTGGCTATATCAGAAGAGATGGCAACCGTATTAGCCGTTTGAACATAAGCTAATGGACATTCAAATCTTAGCCCATAAATTTCATTAGGTTTATCTGCAAATTGAATCAATAATGCATAAGCCCCTTTTAAAGTATCCGATAAATAGGTAACAAGATGATGAAACCGCCAGTTTGGATTATTAGCAACGAATAACTCAATTAAATGAGCAATAACCTCGGAGTCTGTTTCTGATACCATAACATAACCCTTTTCGGATAAGATTTTCCTAAGGGTTTTGTAATTTTCAATAATGCCATTATGGACAACGGTAACTGATGAATTTGAGGATAAAAAGGGATGGGCATTATTATCTGTCGGTGCGCCATGCGTTGCCCAGCGTGTATGACCAATCCCCGATGTTCCCTGTAATGTTATTCCTTCGATTTCTTTTTTTAAAACCGATAAAGCCCCCGCTTTTTTATAAACTTGAAAATCGCCATTAAAATTTATAGCAATTCCAGAGGAATCATAACCTCTATATTCAAGTCCATGAAGCATTTTTAAAAGTCCAGCAGAAATATCATTACGACCAATAATACCTACAATTCCACACATTTTTTATTCCTAATTAAGTTATTTGCTATTAAATTCAAGGCAAGTCATATGTTATCAG
>CAYROI010000013.1:17350-33503 GCA_964425835.1 uncultured Methylococcaceae bacterium | reverse complement strand
AAAAGTATTAAAAAGCTAAATCATTAACACTGAGAATGGCTAATAAAATAGAGGCAATAATCCCTGCAACCATGAGACCTAAAACGACAATTAATAAAGGTTCTAATAAGGCTAACATACGATGAATAGTGGTTTTAAGTTCTTTATCGTAAATTTCTGCCATTTTAAGTAACATCTCCTCAAGCTTTCCTGTTTCTTCGCCAACTTTAATCATTTGCATCGCCATTTTAGGAAATAATTCACTTCTTAATAAAGCCCCACTCATATTTTTCCCTTGGGTTAAATCGGTCACTGCATCATCAATGACTTCAGCTAAGACCAGATTACCCACGGTTTCTTTAACAATAGATAAGGCATCCAAAATAGAAACCCCATTACCTAACAATGTGCCAAGCGTTCGACTAATATTCGCGGTTTCTTTATTTTGAATAATTTCCCCTGCTATAGGAAATTTTAAAAAACGTCCATCCCATTTTTTCTTAGTCTCAGGGTCACTAAGCTGTTGTTTCATATAAAGATAAATCATGGTTATTATCCCTGCCAATAACCACCAATAACTTTGTAAAAAATCCGATAAAGCAACGACAATTTGCGTAGGAACAGGCAATTCTTTTCCTGCATCGGCAAACATTTCTGAAAATTGTGGGACAACAAAAGTCAACATTACGGCTAAAGAAGCAACCGACATCACCAATAAAATCGTCGGGTAGATTAATGCGGTACTGACGGTATCTTTAAGATCTTTTGACCGCTGCATATAATCAGATAATCGCGCTAAAACACTGCCTAAATTTCCCCCTGCTTCTCCTGCACGAATCATATTTAAATAAAATTTTGAAAATACGCCCGTTTGACAGGCTAAAGCATCAGCAAACGAAGTTCCGCCTTTAACTTTTTCTAATATTTGACTAACTAAATTGCGAAATGCCTCATTATCTTCATTCAAATCCATTAAAATGGTTAAAGATTTATCAAGCGGCAGACCTGATTCAAGTAAGGTCGTCATTTCATCAGTAAATAAATTGACGTAATGGGTTGTGATTTTATTTTTATTATTGCCAAGACTAATCCCTAAAAATTTATTTGCCCCCCCTTTAGTGACACTAATGGGCATCAGTCCTTCCGCTTGTAAAGCATGCCATAAAGTTTGCTCATTAATAGCATCACGTGTACCTTCTTCGGTTTCACCCTTATTATTAATGACTTTATAAGAAAACTCAGCCATCTTAAGATTCCGTAGTGACACGCATCACTTCTTCTAACGTTGTTTGACCTTTTAATGCTTTCATAAAGCCATCATCTGCCATGGTCAACATGCCTTGTTTCACGGCTAATTTATGAATTTCACCCGCTTCTTTTCGTGCCATAATTAAACGACGGATGTCATCGTTCATGGGTAAAAACTCTAAAATAGCTAAACGTCCCTGATAGCCGATGTCTCCACATTGCTCACAGCCCTTCGCTTTATGTAAGGTAAGATTTGAATTATCACTAAAACGATTTAAGCGCATAGATTCAATAATTTCAGCTGTGGGTTGATAAACTTGTTTGCAGTGTTCGCATAATTTTCTAACTAACCGTTGGGCTAAAATTCCATTGACGGTTGAAGTTAATAAATATTCTTCTAAGCCCATATCTAATAAACGCGTTATTCCGCCTGCAGCATTATTAGTATGTAAAGTGGATAATACCAAATGTCCTGTTAAAGCCGATTGTACCGCAATTTTTGCCGTTTCTAAATCCCGCATTTCCCCAATCATAATCACATCAGGGTCTTGACGAACAATAGAGCGTAACGCTTTAGCAAAAGTTAAGTCAATTTGCGGTTTTACCTGAATTTGGTTGATGCCTTCAAGTTGATATTCTACAGGATCTTCAACGGTAATAATTTTTCGAGAAGGGGTATTTAATTGGGTTAAAGCGGCATAAAGTGAAGTTGATTTACCGCTGCCTGTCGGTCCTGTAATTAAAATAATCCCATGCGGGCGGTTTAAAATATCGGTGAAATTTTCTAAGGGTTTCCCTGTAAAGCCAAGGGCTTGAAAATCCAACACCGTATTTTCTTGGTCTAATAAGCGAATTACAATACTTTCCCCATACATCGTAGGAACAGTTGATACCCTTAAGTCTAGTTCCTTACCTAACATTTGTAATTTAATACGCCCATCTTGAGGTAAACGGCGTTCGGCAATATTTAATTTTGCCATAATTTTAATCCGTGAAATCACAGCGGCAATCGAAGAAACAGGCGGGGCATCAATATTTTGTAAAACCCCATCCATGCGTAAACGAACAATTAACCGCTGTTCAAACGGTTCGATATGAATATCAGATGCCCCTGTTTCAATGGCTTTCTGCATAATTAAATTAACCATTTTAATCACAGGCGCTTCGCTGGCTAAATCTTTCAAATGCTCTAAATCATCTTCAGCAACATCACTATCGCCTAAATCACTAACGGCTAAATCCATTTGTGATTTTCCTTCACCGTATTGTTTTTCTAAAGCAGCATTAATTTCAGAGGGAAGTCCAATTTTAACAATAATTTTTTTATTTGTTGCTAAAGTTAGAGAATCAGTAATAAAACGTTCTTCAGGATCACTAACGGCAATAAAAATTTCTTCGGGAGATTCACTCAAACCGATTAAATGATAATGTTTTAGAAAGCGTAGAGAAATAGAATCTGGCAAAGGGGATTCATCAGGATAAGCGTCTTTATCGACAATAGGTAATTGACAACTAATCGCTAAAGCATTAGCAACATCTTGTTCGGAACATAACCCTAATTTAACTAATAAATGTGGTAAAGTATCGTTATCTGTTGTTTGTTGTACTCTTTTTGCTTTATGTAAATCGGATTCGCTCAGTTTTCCTAGGTGAAATAATTGTTCTGTAAAAATATGATAAGGTTGAGCGGGTTGTTTTTCTAAATTAGTCATTGAGGGGTAAGAAAAATAAGGAGATTTTACACCTAATTTTACTTATTTCGTTTCTATTTGTTGAAAAACAAAGTGTAGTGCCGAAAATAATTCAGCTTTTCTTTGAACTTCGGGGATATTTTTAAATTCACTAAATGACATGGTGCTTTCTACTTCTGATTATTTATTCACTCGAAAAGGATGCTTAATTAGCCGTAAAAAAACAGAGCCACATTTATTTTTAATCCTAACCTAGTTAAAATTAATATTCAAAAAGGCTTAACAACCGCTAAAATGATAATGCCTACTAAAAATAACACAGGAATCTCATTGATCCATCGATAAAAAACGTGACTTTTCACATTACGCGCATATTTAAAATCTTGTAGCCATAAATAACAAAAATAATGATATATCAGTAACCCGACCAATAACAACAATTTCACATGTAACCATCCCATTGATGCGTATAAATCCCACGCATAATCAAATAACATCCAAACCCCAAAAATAAAGGTCAGTAACATGCCTGGGGTCATAATTCCAAAAAACAGCTTCCTTTCCATGGTTTTAAACCGTTCCTTACTTGGCTTATCTTCACTCATTGCATGATAAACAAATAAGCGCGGCAAGTAAAATAACCCCGCAAACCAAGTGACCATGAAAATTAAATGAAAAGCCTTTAACCACATAAATTAATTCCAATTATCAAAAAATCTATTTTCTATCTTGTCCCAAAAACAACAATGGTTTTACCATGGGCTGTAATTAAGCCTTTTTCTTCCAATTCTCTTAGGACTCTACCCACAACTTCCCTAGAACAACCCACGATATGACTAATTTCTTGACGACTAATATGTAATTGCATCCCATCAGGATGGGTGATTGCATCAGGTTCTTTACACAAATCTAGTAAAGTTCTTGCAATACGTCCTTTCGTGTCCATAAACGCAAGATCACGAAAATTACGACTGGTGATGAACAGGCGTTCTGCCATTTGTTCACCAATCATAAATAAAATATCTGCCGCATATTCGGGTAGCTCTTTTTTTAAAACATTACGAATACGGTCATGGCTAATTTCTGCAACCGTACATTCACAGCGAGTTTTTACATTAACAATTCTGGGGTCTTTACCATTAAAAACCCCCATCTCGCCTATAAAATCTCCTCGATTAAGATACGCTAAAATAAGCTCCTTACCATCGTCATCTTCTGCATCAACCAATACTGATCCCTTTACAATATAATAAAGCGTCTCATTAATTTGACCGGCATGAATCAATGTGTTTTTTGCAGGATAGTCTTTTATATGACATAATTTTAAAAAACTTGTCAGGGCTTGTTGACGTACAGGGTCTTGATTATAAATGGGAATCATAATTTTTTGTTATCCTTTGACACTTTAAGTATTATTTTTTAGATTAAAAAGGGAATTTAATCTCATCATTAATTTCACCCATTAAATGCTTAATTCTTTTTTGTATTTTTAAGAGTGCTTTTTTATTATCCGCTTCAAAGCGAAGCATAATGGAGGGGCTACTATTAGAGGCTCTAACCAAAGCCCAACCCTCTTCAAATTCTATTCGTAAACCATCTATATCAATAATTTTAGCATTGGGAAATTTAACCTGCTTGGCAAACATTTCCATAAATTGAAATTTTTCACCAATAGGCATTGTAATGAGTATTTCAGGTGTATTAATACCATTGGGTAATTCTGCAAAAACCTCATAACAAGGTCTTTTATCAGCGGCTAATATCTCTAATAATCGCGCTGCTGAATATAACGCATCATCAAATCCAAACCAGCGATCATTAAAGGCAATATTTCCTGACATTCCTCCTGCAAGAATCGCTCCCTTTTCTAACATTTTTTCTTTGAGAAATGAATGTCCCGCTTTCCACATAAAGGGGCGACCCCCTTGTTTTTTTATATACTCGCCAAGATGGCGCGAACATTTCACATCATAAATAATTTCAGCACCTGGTTTATTAGCCAATATTTGTTTAGAAAAAAGCATCATTTGTCTATCAGGCCAAATAATATTTTTATGGCTATCAACCACCCCAAGTCTATTACCATCACAATCAAAAGCTAATCCTAAATCTGCCTTATTTTTTTGAACGGCTTTAATTAAATCCTTAAAATTTTCAGGCTTACAAGGATCAGGATAATGATTGGGAAAATTCCCATCTATATTGCAATGAAGTGAAATCACTTCACAACCTAGTTGTTTTAGCAATTCAGGAGCAATATCACTTGCAACCCCATTCCCACAATCAACGACGACTTTTAAATTTCTTTTTAACTGAATATCATCACAAATAGTCCCTACATATTCTTCTGCATAGGCATCATTTGTTTCCACAGTTCCTAAGGCTTCAGTTATATAATCTTCATCTTCAATTTGTTGTTGAATTTGTTGGATTTTTTCATTAGCTAAAATTTCACCATTAATGACTATCTTTAAACCATTATATTCAGGCGGATGCTGACCTGCTGTTATCATAACCCCCGAACGCCCTCCAACATGATGGGTAATAAAATAAAGTAGTGGTGTAGGAACTGTGCCTAAATTTAATACATTACACCCTGTTGAAATTAGCCCTTTAATTAAACCATCGGCTAAATCATCACTAGAAAGACGACCATCTTTGGCAATCACCACTATTTTCCTACCATTTCGTTTAACTTCTGTTCCTATCGCTAAACCAATTTCATAAACTTTTGTTTTTGACAATCCTTTGCCAACAACCCCATGAATGTCATAAGTGTTAAAAATAGTCTCTTCTGTTTTCTCTTTCTCTTTCTCTTTCTCTTTTTCTTTTTCTAAAACAATAGTAACCGGTTTAGAAACCGCTAAAATTTCCTTAGCATTGTTCTTAGGAAGCGTTTTTTTAGGTATCGTTTGAAACGACTGCTTAGGTTTTGATTTAGCTTCCGCTCGCATATCTGATTCAATTTTATTTGAATTTTCTGCAATTATTTTCTCTTTTTTCTGACTAGCAATATGATCCTTATTTTCTAAAATTTGTTTAAACTTTATAAATGCTGAAATAATAACGTCCATTTCAGTTAATTTTAAACAATAACGCCCTATTTCTTTATCACTCATTAAGTCTTTAGCTGCTTCCAATATCATATTCTGATCTTTTTTTAAGGCTAAATTAAGCCTAAAATAGCAAACAAAAGAAATTATGCAGAAAAATAAACTGACCCCAATAATGATGGCTACGAGTCCTGCCATATTAACTACAGGGACTGTTGTAAACCAATATTCAAGCTGCCAACGTGTTTTAGGAATTTTTAAAGAATGAGGCTGATTCTTTTTTATTAATTCATTCCCCACTTTTGCTAAAACAACTTCTTCCTGTTTTAGGATTATAAAATTATTCTCTGTCATTTTTTTTGCAAATAAACCCTGAATAAAATCAACTTGTAAACTCGCTAAAACAACCCCGATTACTTGGTTGTTTTTTTTCACAGCCGCAGTAATTGCAAAATGTCTATTTTCACCTTGCCCTTGTATAACAGGTAACTGCTTAGCCTCAAATGTTTTTTGTATCAAAGCAAGGTCGGCATAACCCAAATGAGGTTTTGTCGATTCATCAATGGTGTCAATTCCCAGTAACAAAATTCTAAGATTTAGTGCATAGGGAAGAATACTTTTAAATTTTTTTGCCGTATTTTTAAGTATTACGGCATCATTACTTTCAATCGCATTAACGACCTCAGGATTCGTTGCTATTTGTTCAACAACTTTCTCAAGTAGTGCAACCTCTGAAGAAAAATTGTTAGCAAATATTTTAACTAAGTCTGTGGTTAATTTTTGTTGGTTATCTTCAAAATTAGCTATTGATAACCAAAATACACCCATACTGCTGAGTATAATCATAACCACAGCAAATAGTGACACTATTCCAAAAATTCGACCCATTTTAATATTTCCTTAAAAAGTTTTTTTATTTTAAAGGAGTGAAAAATCAATAATTTAGGAATGAAATTTATTAACCAAAAATAGCACAAATTCGACAAAATAAAAGTTTGGGGTGCTATTAAATTCTCATTCCTTAATATTTAAAATTTTCTCATTACGTCTTTCAACAACCAGCGCAATTAATTGTCTCGCCAAATGTTTTTTATTAGTCATCGGTAATTTCTTTTGTCCATTATGCCAAAAAACCTGCAAAGCGTTTTCATTGTTTTCAAATCCGCCTTGTTCTCGTCCAACCCAGTTTGCGGCAATCATATCTAAGTTTTTATTTTGAAGTTTTGCTCGCGCATAAGTTTCAAGATCATTAGTTTCAGCAGCAAAACCTACCACAAAAGGTGATTTAGATAATGAAGCCACCGTTGCTAGAATATCTTTAGTTCTTTGTAACAGTAAATGATTTTGCGATCCTTGTTTTTTTATCTTTTGAGCTTGTTTCTGTACAGGCGTGTAATCTGCAACTGCGGCTGCCCCGATGTAAATATCATGACTTGTCGCCTTTAAAATAACGGCTTGAAACATTTCCTCAGCGGTTTCTACCCTTATCAAATCTACGCCAATGGGCGGCGTTAAATTAACAGGTCCTGTTACTAAAGTTACAATAGCCCCCGCTTTTAAGCCCGCCTCCGCCAAAGCATAACCCATTTTTCCCGAACTACGATTACTAATATAACGAACAGGATCCAAGGGTTCACGCGTAGGACCTGCACTAATCAACAATTTAACGCCTGCTAAAGTTTTATTAGATGATTTTTCTATCTCATCTATTAATTTTTGACAAATTGTAGAAGGTTCAGACATCCGTCCCCAACCTATTTCCCCACAGGCTTGTTGTCCTTGTTCAGGGGAAATAATAATTAGACCTTGCTGCTGTAAACTTTTTATATTTTCCTGAGTAATATTTTTATGCCACATCGCTTGATTCATAGCAGGGGCGATATAAATGGGGCATTCAGCAGCAAGACATAAGGTCGTCACTAGATCGTCACACAATCCATGCGCTAATTTAGCAATTATATTTGCCGTTGCAGGGGCAATAATGATTTTATCGGCCCAACGCGCAAGATTAATATGCCCCATCGCATTCTCTTCTTCAGTGTCCAATAATTGCGTTTGTACTGGGTTTCCTGATAAGGCCTGAAATGTCAGGGGACTTATAAATTGCATTGCCGAAGCTGTCATAATCACCCGAACATCTTGATCTTTCTTTATCAACAAGCGTAATAATTCAGCTGACTTATACGCAGAGATCCCCCCACAAACGGCAATTAAAATATGTTGTTTAATAATATTATCTCAAAATTTAAGGGAAACAGACACTATTATGGCAAGGATAAAAAAAACCGTCTATCATTTAGCTTTCTATTTTTTAAACTAAGGGGGGATTAAGTGGCGATAACAGACTGGGCGATAGAAGAACGCCCACGAGAAAAACTTCTACAACGAGGGGCGACAGCATTAACAGATGCTGAATTATTAGCCATTTTTTTGCGAACGGGAACACAAGGAAAAACAGCGGTTGATTTAGCCCGCGATTTATTGGAAGAATTTGGCTCTTTACAAGCGTTACTTGGTGCAGATAAAGAACGTTTTTGTCAGGGTCACGGTTTAGGGAATGCTAAGTACGCACAATTACAGGCGGTCTTAGAAATGGCACGGCGACATTTTGTTGAAATTATTAATCGCGGCGATGCACTAACAAGCCCTAATGCAACACGGGCTTATTTGAGTGCGCAATTAAGGGGTTATAGTTATGAAGTTTTTGCGTGTTTATTCTTAGATAATCAACATAGAATTATTGAATTAAATGAGCTATTTCGAGGCACATTAGATAGTGCGAGTGTTTATCCGCGAGAAGTCGTTAAAAAAGCTTTATATCACAATGCAGCTGCGGTCATTTTTGCTCACAATCACCCTTCAGGCGTTAACACACCTAGTCAAGCAGATAAACACATTACCGAAAAACTCAAACAAGCACTCTCACTATTTGATATTCGAGTATTGGATCATTTTATTATTGGCGATGAAAAACCTTATTCCTTTGCAGAGCATGGCTTAATTTAAAAATATGAAGACCACAACTACACTCTAATTAAAACGATGCCATAGCGATTTTAAACACCTTTATCAATAATCACTTTATCATCAATGACTAATTTAGAAATACCACCTAAAGACACATGTAAAGTGCAGGTGGCTGTTTTAAAATTATCTTTACCTTCTTCACCGACCCATTTCATCGTAACATAAGTTTCTTTATCCGTATCGGTTTCTGTTGCAAAATAAACCTGTGATCCTGTTTCTTTTTTAATTAAAACAGGACATTTTTTACTGGCCATGCGACTCATTCCAGCAACCGCTCTTACCATCGCTTCTGCTTGAATTTCTTCTGTGGTTTTGTCTTTACTCGTACCAACTAGCATAAAACCTGCGATAAAACAGCCAATCACAGCAGCAATCATTTTTTGTACCTGAGTCATTTTTATTTCCTAGATTATTATTGTTGGCTTAAAACATTAGACGGGACAGTTGTATTCAGGGATTAACGACCGTTTAAAAATCATCAAAATCTATGCCAATATTTAAAAAAGCCATATTTAAGTTTGTCCTAACCATTGATTCTATGCGATTTAAACAAGATCAGCAATGAAAATATAATTTTTCATAGGTATAAAAAAGCCCGATGATAATTACCATCGGGCTTTATAATTATCTAATCAAACGAGATAATTTATTTTTTCATTACACCATTTAAGATGCGATCAAGTTTTTGGTTAACTTCATCTGCTGAACGAGCTGCACGGTTTGCAGCCGCTTCTGCCGCTGAGGCTTTTGATGCCGCATCTGTTGCCGCAGAATTTGCAGAATTTGCAGCACTTTTCGCACTAGAAACGTCAGTTTTCAAAGTGTTAATTTGACCTTGAAGATTTTCAATGTCAGAGTTAGTTGCACAGCCTACTGCTAAACCAGCAGCAAGAACAACCGTTGATAATTTTAATAATTTCATATGTTTTACCTTTCAATAAGAAGATTAATGAACTAAAATAATGTGTAACAATCTAATTTTGCCTTTTTCCGAGCTTAATTTCCAGCTTTATTTTACTTTTACAGTCATTCCTTTAACAATCCATTGACTTAACGCATCAATTTGCTGGTTAGTCACAGCAATACAACCCTTGGTCCAATCCCATAACCTATGCACCTGTTCACTTCCTCGACCTAATCCATGTAGCCCAATTCTACCCCCTAATGCTGTATTTTGGGGGGGAATTTGATTACTGTGATGTGCGTCAAGAATTGAATAGTAAGCGTCACGTGAAATTAAACCTTTTTTCAGGGCTTCTTTTGCATTTTCTATCGAAGGATAGGTAAATCCATAAAAGGTACGAAAAGAACTTTTATTATTAATCCAACCAATTTTATAAGTCCCTAATGGGGTTATTTTATCACCCCGCTTAGTTTTAAAACCCGCGCCTCTTCGCCCAATAGCGATTTTATCAAAACTTGCCAATATTTTTTTACCTCGCTTAACATCAAGTCGTTTCCTTTTCGTATCAATAAGCAACCAAACAGAGGAAGTGTTTTCAGCATCATCTTTAACCCGCTTATCATCTTTAATAACAACTTCTTTATTAATTAAAGGTTTGATAACTAATTTTTTTTTAGGCTTTTCTGTGGTACATGCACTCATTAACCCTATGCAGATACTTAAAAAAACACTTAAAAATACTTTGAGTGAGAAATAGGATGATAACATAAATAATCTATGATTAATTAACGATTTAGTGTAATTTAGCTAATTTACTTAACTTAAGGTCTTGTCTATGAATATAAAAACCATTTCCAGTTCCCCTTACGATGACCAAAAACCTGGAACATCAGGGCTTAGAAAAAAAGTAACTGTATTTCAACAACCCCATTATTTAGCCAATTTTGTTCAGTCTGTTTTTGATAGTTTAGACAACTGCCTTGGACAAAGTTTAGTTTTAGGCGGCGATGGTCGTTATTACAACCGTGATGCGATTCAGATTATTATTAAAATTGCAGCTGCCAATGGTTTTAATGAACTCATTATAGGACAAGGAGGATTATTATCAACACCCGCAGCTTCCCATCTTATTCGTAAAAATAAAGCCTACGGCGGGCTTATTTTATCAGCAAGTCATAATCCAGGCGGTGCTACCGAAGATTTTGGAATTAAATATAATATCAGTAATGGCGGTCCTGCCCCTGAAAAATATACGGATGCTTTTTTTAAACGTAGTTTAGAAATTGATACCTATAAAATGGCGGAATTAGATGATGTTGACTTAGACACACAAGCTGCGTTTGAAATCGACGGACTTAAAATTCGTGTTATTGATCCTGTAGCCGATTATGCTGAATTAATGGCAACTATCTTTGATTTTAATTTATTAAAACAAAGTATTAGTTCACAATACATTACGTTGTGCTTTGATGCAATGCACGCCATTACAGGGCCTTATGCAAAGCGTATCCTTGAAGATATGTTAGGTGCGCCAGAGGGAACGGTCATCAACGGCGAACCGTTGGAAGATTTTGGTGGTGGGCATCCTGACCCAAATTTGGTTCATGCTAAAGGATTAGCCCAACTAATGTTTAGTGAGAAAGCCCCTGTGTTTGCCGCTGCCTCTGATGGCGATGGGGATCGTAATATGGTGCTAGGAGCAAATATTTTTGTTACCCCAAGCGATAGTTTAGCCATTATGGCAGCTAATGCCCATCATATTCCCGCCTATTCCAAGGGTATTAGTGGTGTAGCCAGATCCATGCCAACAAGTCAAGCTGTTGATCGTGTTGCAAAGGCTCATAATCTACCTTGTTTTGAAACCCCAACAGGTTGGAAATTTTTTGGGAATTTATTAGATGCCGATAAAATTACCCTTTGTGGTGAAGAAAGTTTTGGCTCAGGCTCAAATCATGTTCGTGAAAAAGATGGTTTATGGGCCGTATTATTTTGGTTAAATTTAATTGCTAAAAGACGACAATCGGTTGCGGATATTGTTCATGAACATTGGCAAAAATTTGGACGCGATATTTATAGTCGCCATGATTATGAAGCGGTTGAATCAGAAGTTGCAGATAACATTTTTAATCATTTACGTGAATTATTACCTAGCCTAACAGGGAAAAATTTTGGGGATTATACCGTAAGTTATGCTGATGAGTTTTGTTATCAAGATCCGATTGATAATAGTATCAGTAAGCAGCAAGGTATCCGTATTGGTTTTGAAAATGGTTCACGTATTGTGTTTCGTTTATCAGGTACGGGAACGGTTGGTGCAACATTGAGAATTTATTTAGAAAAATTTGCAAAAGAAAAAACAGAACATCAACAAGAACCACAACAAGCATTGGCTGATCTAATTGAATTAGCAGAACAGTTTAGTGAAATTAAACAACGAACAGGACGCACAGAACCTACGGTGATTACTTAGAAACGTAGGCATTTAATGACTTACAAAACTTAGGGGGGTAAACTAAGTAAGCATAAATTTATCCCACTAAGAATTAACCCTATTTTTTACTGAAAAAATATAAGAATAAAAGGAACAGGTGTAAATATGGCTCAAAATTTTCTGGATCAAATACTTACCTTAACAGGGTTAAAGCCCCCCGATACGACTAATCCACCTCCCTCTATTTATAGAGATGATGTCAGTACAGAAAAAAAATCTAATAACCTTTCGGGTGTTGAAAGATATAAACGACAAAAAAACACACCGCCAGAACTCACGGGAACAGCAAAATACTTAGCAAAAAAACAACAGCAAGCGGATAAAAAAATTGAAAAACTAACATCTGTTGATCAATATTTAGCAAAAAAACAGCAACTTTTGCAAGAAAAATCTAACGTAGAAGCTAAGATATTTTCTAAAATGACGGGGGTTGAAAAATATTTATTTAAACTAAATGCAAATAAAAAAATGACGACCAGCGAAAAGGTTAAGGTTGTAGCAATAGAAAAAATAGAAACAGCAACGCAAAGTAGTGTTGAAAAATACCTCGCTAAACAAAAACAAACGGAAGCAATTGTTGAAACAGAAAATATTGCAGAAGTAAAAATTGAAGCTCAATCAGCTAACGAGACAATTATTGTCGAAGAAAATCTTCAAGAAGAAATACCCGCTACTGTAAATGAAGACGATTTGAAGGTAGAACAAGAAACAGCCACAAAGATTGAGACTAGCGAAATAATCAATCTTGCAGAGGGTGCAACACAATGTCAAGCGGCGACAGTAAAAGGTTCTCAATGCCGACGTAAAAGTAATTTAATTGTGGTTGAAAAAACAGTTGATGAGCTACGATACAAATTTGCGATTTGCCGCCAGCATAATAATAATGCTTTTACCCCTTTTGAAGGTATATTTAAATAAAACGTTTCGCTCAGTAATAGGGTGGGAAAACCCACCCTATTTAAAAATAATAAGAGGATGCTCATGTCCCAATTAAGTATTTCTATACCACAACAGTCTAAAAAACTAGCACTGGCGGTTTCTTTTCGAGTGCTACTAGGTCTATATGGAATTATTCCACTTTGCCTATTACTACAATTAAGTGATCGTTTATTTTTTGAACAATCTTTGCTAGAAAAATTACCGTCAGCCCCCGCCCATTTTATTTTGTTTCAAATTCTTTTTGGCACACCTCATATTATTGCCAGTTCTTTATTACTTGCAACGAATAGCGATTATTTAAGTTTTTATAAAAATAGATTGATAGGTATTTCGTTATTTATTATCATTGTTTTTGGAATAGGAAGCTTATTCATCCCCTATAAAATACTTTATATTATCACGGCTTGTTGGACGGTTTATCATGTTTTAAAACAGCAGCATGGTGTTGCTAGAGGTATTTGTCGTCTTCCTAACCGAGAATTTTATTTACAATTATGGCTAAGTATTCTTGCGGGTATTTTTATTTATATAGGCATTTTTTTAAAAAACAGTTTGAGTGTTCAACAACAAGAATGGATTAAATATATTGCCGCAGGGTTAACGCTAGGACTAATATTGAGTACTTTTTTAGCCCAACGTTATATCAAAAATACTTTAGGGTATTATTTTTTATGGGCGAATACGTTGCTTATCATGAGTAGCTTTTACTTATTTATTGAGTCTTATTACTTTTTAGCTATTTTAATTCCACGCTTAGTCCATGATGCAACAGCCTATATATTTTATCTTACCCATGATTATAACAAACATGCTTCACAGCCTCAAAATAGCTTGTACCAGTTAGCTAAACGTTGCAATATTCATATTTTCTTTGTTCTGCCTGTCTTATCATTATTCCTAACCGTCATCTTGCAGCTTTATGGCGATAATATTGTTCGTTTTATTAGTCAATTTATTTTAGGTTTTGAAATTCGTAAAACGATTACTTTAGGTTTAATTGGCTATTTATCATTAATGCACTATTATAGCGAAGCCTTTATGTGGAAAAATGGCTCGCCATTGAGGCAATTTATTTACTTTAAATAATTGACAGATGAGGAAAACAATGGAAGCAAAAGTTAAATGGGTTGATGGAAGAATGTTTGTCGGTGAAACAGGGAGTGGTCATGCGATTGTTATGGATGGTCCACCCGATCATGGGGGTACTGATATGGGTATTCGTCCTATGGAAATGATTTTACTGGGCGTAGGCGGCTGTTCTTCTTTTGATGTGATTGAAATTTTACAAAAAGGTCGGCACAATGTGATTAATTGTGTTGCTGAAATTAGTGCCGAACGCGTCGATGCTATTCCGAGTGTGTTTAGTAAAATTCATCTACATTTTGTGGTAACAGGACATGATTTAAAATCGTCTGTCGTTGAACGTGCAGTAAGATTATCAGCAGAAAAATATTGTTCGGCATCCATAATGTTAGCTAAAAGTGTCACGATTACGCACGATTTTGAAGTAATCAATGCCTAATTTAAGGGTTTAACCCTTGTTCTGCCCAGATAAAATTTTTATCATTTAGGCGTTGCATTAAGTGTTGATAATTTTCCTGTTCTGCATTTCTATCATTCTGAGCATGCCAAAGATGCAGAACAGGCAATGCAAAGCGTCCTTCTTTACGTAAAATGCCTAAATGAATTAGCCGAATCACTAAATCAGAATCCTCATAACCCCAGCCTTCAAATAATTGGTCAAAGCCATTGACACTAACAAAATCGTTTTTCCACAGCCCAAGATTGCAGGTCATCGCTTTTTGCCAACGTTGTGGGTGAAAAAAACGAAAACGCTTAAAAGGTAAATAAATCAGCGGTAATAAGCGATTAATATGACCTTGTAGTCGCCATTTTATAAAGCTGAATATCTTTTTATGGTATAACGGTAACCGTTCTTTTAAGACTTTTCGAGTAAATTTTTGATTTAATAACACCCGATTCCCTGGTACAAAATAACCTTTTTCTGCAAATTGTCGATGCCGTTTAATAAACGAAGGGAACACCACACAATCGCCATCAATAAACAATAAATAATCACCTATACTCATTGCCACCGCTTTATTGCGTATTGTTCCTGCTCTAAAACCTTTATCTTCATGAAAACAATGTTTTAATGGCACAGGACTTTGTTGCCTTAGTTGATTAATCAATTGTGCGGTTGTCGCGTTTGAACCATCATCTGCAATAATAATTTCAAACGTTAAATCTTCTTGAGAAAATAAACTATGAACACAAGCCTCAAGCGCATCTTCCCAATTATAAGTGGTAATAATGACTGAAATTAAGTGCATTATTAATGACCTTCTGTCCGTTGTAAATCAAGTAATTTTAGATATTTATAATACGTTCCTTCAGCATTCGAGATTGCCAACATCAAACCTTGCCGACCCTCTAAAACTGCCATTTTTAATAAATAGGTGCGTATAAATGTCCACAAGCCTTTGAAAATAGCGCGGGTGAGCGTCGTTCGTTTGCCTTGTTGATATAATTTTCGCGCCCCTAAACTTGAATACGTATTGATTTTATGCAAAACCTCATCAGGATTAACAAAAGCATCATGTTCAAGCGGTTCTGTTAATTGTTTAACCAGACCATCAACAATAACACACTCATGAACAAGGTCATTGGTAAAACGTCCTTTACGACGTTTAAATAAACGCAAAACATAATCAGGATACCATCCCCCATGTTTGATGATTTTCCCACAATAGCGAGAAAGACGGGGAATTTCAAAACCCTTAATAGCCACAGTTTCCATCGCCTGTTTTATTTCTTTTTG
>CAYROI010000013.1:14333-17250 GCA_964425835.1 uncultured Methylococcaceae bacterium | reverse complement strand
GAATTTCAAAACCCTTAATAGCCACAGTTTCCATCGCCTGTTTTATTTCTTTTTGCAATGCAGGTGAGACAACTTCATCGGCATCAATCGACAACACCCATTCATGGCTTGCTTTATTTAATGCGCGTTGTTTTTGAACCCCAAATCCTTGCCAATTAGTTGAAAAAACCTGATCGGTAAATTCTTTGCATAATGCCACGGTATTATCGTCACTGCCTGAATCTAAAACAATAATTTCATCGGCAAAATCAACAGATTCAAGACAACGGCGAATACAGGCGGCTTCATTTTTGGTAATAATAATAACGCTAAGCATAAGCGATTTTTTCCGTTGCAGGCTGTTTAGGATTGGCTAATAAAATACCGATAAAAAAGGCTAATAAGTGTCCTTCTGGAAAGGTTTTAAAATAAGAATTAAATAAACAAGCAACGGTAATTGCCATTAAAAAACTTGCGGCTATTTTGCCATAAAATGGATCATTTAAGCCTTGTTTGAGTGCAATAAAAATATAAGCTAAAAAAATTACTAAACCAATAAGACCATTTTCTAAAAGCACATAAAGATAAATATTGTGAGGGTCAGTTGTTGCTAAGGCGCGCCAACCTTGGTAGCGTGCGCGCACATAATCCCCATAAACCGATTCAAAAGCGGAAGTGCCATAGCCTAAAATCGGTTTTTGTTTAATCAATTCTAGCGTATTTTTAGCAAAAATAACTCGCACCCCAATAGAGCTAATATGCGGACTGGTATCATAGCTTTTGAATTCTTTAATTCCTTCATCAATCCGTTGTTGTACGGTATGAGAACTTAAAACTAAAGTAGTCAGCACAATCCCTGCGATGAGGATAATAAGGGGAAATTTTTTATAACCATAAAGGCTACCTAATGCAAATACAACCGCAATCGGTAATGCAAAATAGCCTGTTCTTGCGCCACTAATAAAAAATATATTAAAAATAAATAAACAAATCGCCAGCCCTAGAAAATATCTTTTTACAGGTGATGTGGTTTGAGGTAATAAAAAAATACAACCCAGTAAGGCCGCTATAAAAGCGGTGCTTTGGGTGGCATAGTTGGTCATAAAAATGCCAGGATCATGTCCTGCACCTTTACGAACAACAAGGTTCATTGACCACAAAATAATACCAACAATTGCGGCAAGCCCCATAAAGCTGATATAACTATTAATAAAATAATTTTTCCATTTTGGTGTGTAAAAAAGACCTAATAAAATAAAGGTGTAGAGTAATTTTTTCCAACTCAAAAGCGTATCAAGTTTAACTTCCCAGCGCGTTTCTGCATAAAATGCACTGATAATTAACCAGGTAAAAAATACCAAGATTATTTTTCCTGTTGGCTGTTGATAAGCTATTTTTAAACTCAAAACAGCTTGACCTGAAAGCAACCAAGTGACCAACATTAATACACAAGCAACACTGGTTACTGCCGTGGAAATAGGGGCTACAATAGCAATAACAATAGAAAAACAAAGACAAGCAAAATAAAACTTATCGGCAATTTTTTTATAACCAATCATAAAAAATTATTTTTAGGCAACAAGTTTAAGGGACTATTCTTCAACAATATCATCCCCTAATTCTAATAAAGCGACCGATGCTACCGCAGACCCTGCAATGCCCTTAATTGACCCGTACATATGAGTGGTATTCAATAATACTTTTTGCAATTGTTTTTCTCGTTTCCTCCAGATTGTCCCCATTGAACGTTTTTCAGCATCTAAATCTTTTTGCATTTGACTAAAACCTTCAACAATGCCTTCGACTTGCAATTTAAACTCATTACCTGTCAAATAGCCATAGAGTAGCTCCATTTTATCGCCTTTATTTTCTTGACTGGCAACCGCTTCCGATAATTTAATAACCGTTTCTCGTAAAACGGCAGATAGTCCTTTAAACTCTTCAAAAGAACAAATCCATACGCCTTCTTTTAATCCCATTCTGGGCATATTAGCAGGCATGGCTTCGGTTACGAGGACACCGATGTTGGCATTTTTTTCACGAATATCATTTTTAAATTTCTCAATCCAATTCGGTTGAAATTCTTTTGTACGCTTACTTTCATAATAAATTGTGCCACAGTTTTGTTGGCTATGGGTATGAACTATTTGCAAACAATCTGCCCCTCGCGCGCCTTTTTTAATTTCTTCAATGGTATCTAAAGGAAAATTTGACCCTAGCCATTCTTCAATCGCCAGTTCTTGAACTTCGCCTTGCATTTGCATTGAACCTTGTTCTGCTTTTCGCTTCATTTCTACCGCTAGTTCTTTTTGCTCATCGAGTTGTTTTTGTAATTCTTTAATTTTGAGTTCAGCATTTTCATCAACTTGTTGCTGGATTTTTAAGCGTTCGGTGGTTAATTTTTCTGAAAATTCACGTTCTTTTTCTAAAACCACCTGTCCACGTAGCTCTTCTTTTTCACGTTCTAAGCGCATTAAATCGGCTTTAGTTTGATTAAGTTCTTTCAATTGTTCTGATTTAGCACTCAATTCTTGTTGCAAGCTATTTAACTGTGCTGACATTTCAGTTTGCATTTCAGTGGTAATTTTTTCACGTAAAGCTTGCTGTTCTTGTTTCAATTGTTGATTAAAACGCTGTGCAGCTTTTGCCTCAATCGCCTCTTTTTGTTCATCTTTTTCACGTTTTAAACGTGTAATATCCGCCTTCACCTTATTAAATTCTTTCAGTTGAGCTGATTTATCCGCTAATTCCTGCTCAAAAGCATTTAATTGTGCTGCATGTTCATAGTCGAGCTGTTGTTTAATTTGCTGTTGTAAAGTTTGTTTTTCCTGTTGCAAGCGTTGCTGTAAAATAATATCTTGTTGACGAACTTGCTTATCTAACTGGGCTTGTTGTTGTAATAAGTTTTGATATTGTTGCTGATAGTGCGAATCTTTTT